>JACDHC010000022.1 GCA_013821245.1 Candidatus Nitrosopumilus sp. | reverse complement strand
GTACATACCAGCACATGATCCTGCGGATGGACATGCAACATTCTCAAGGCTAGTTAACTGTTCAAGGCTCATTTTTCCTGCGTTAAAAGTTCCAACCGCTTCATAAACATCTTGGATCGTAACAGGTTTACCATTCCAATTACCAGGTAGTATGGTGCCCCCATATACAAAAATTGATGGAAGATTTAGCCTAGCCATAGCCATTAGTGTTCCGGGTAAACTTTTATCGCATCCAGATATCCCAACGATAGCATCATATTGATGGGCGCGGACCATTATCTCTATAGAATCTGCAATTAGCTCCCTACTTACAAGAGAGGATTTCATACCCTCATGGCCCATAGCAATACCGTCAGAAACTGCAATAGTAGTAAACTCTCTTGGAGTATTTCCTGAATCTTTAACACCCTCCTTTGCTTTTTGGGCTAATTTACCCAAATGAATATTGCAGGGAGTAGCTTCGTTACATGTGCTGGACACCGCTACAAAAGGTTTACTTAAATCCTCATCCTTAAGGCCCATCGCTTTATACATTGCCCTATGGGGAGCTTTTGATGGCCCTTCTACTGTTTTTCTACTTGGTAAAACCATTATATTTATTTGAAATAAAATTATAAAATAAAAACTTATTCTATTACAATTACTCAAGATTAGCTATTATTTTTATAGAGTCCAAACCCTCAAATTTAAAAATAGTTTCACACATACCACATTCTATACTATTATTATGAAGTTCACTTGTTTGTATTTCATTTAAGTATTCACACTTTGGACATGGAAACGAAAAATTCACAGTGAAATCCTCTAACTCTATTGCTTCACCCATATACTGTAAAAAATTTTCGAGCTATTTAAAATGAACTATATAAAATGAGGAAAATATGATAAAACATATTAACCATTCAAACAGAAAATTAAATATTTAATAGAATTAATATTTCTTCGTAGATGCATAAAACCAATGAAAGATGTATTTTTTGCAAAATAATTAATAAGAGCATTCCTAATGCAATAGTTTACGAAGATGACAAATTTTTAGTGTTTTTAGATAAATATCCAATTAATTATGGGCATACACTAGTAATCCCAAAGGACCATTTTGATAACATATTAGAAATGCCAATAAACCTGGTTGGCGAGATTCACTCACTTGTACCCCAAATAGCAAAGGCAGTTATAACAACAATAGGTGGGAATGGCTTTAATGTTAGCCAAAATAATGGTAAATCTGCAAATCAAATTATACCCCACGTTCACGTTCACATTGTGCCTCGATTTATTGCAGAAAAGATAAAAGGTCAATGGCCCACGAGAAGAATCGCCAATGTTGAAGAACTAAAAGACCTGGCAGATAGAATTAAAATGAATATTGATGGCAAAATATAAAAAAATTCTTTAAAAAAATGAATTCAAACAAAAGAAAGATAACTATAGGTGTTCCAACTTTCAATGAAGAAGACAACATCATAAATTTTATTGAATCGATAAAAAAACAAAATTTAAGCCCAAATATTATCGATAAAATATTGTTTATAGATGATTCAGACGATAAAACGCCAGATTTAATTGACAAAATGAAAATAGAAAATCCGGACTTAAAAATAGAATTACACCACAACAATAAAAGATTGGGTGCAAGTAATGCATGGAATGCAATTTTTAAAAAATCAGGCGGAGACATAATTGTTTTGCTGGATGCAGATATAGAATTGGAAAAAAACTGCATCCTTAATCTATCAAATAAAATAAATGAAACCACAGGCCTTTGTGCATCAAACACTATTCCAATAGTTCAAAAAAACAACAAATACTCAAAAGCATCTGCTTTTATTGCATTTTGGTTAAGGTCAATCAGGTTACATAGGATATCGAAATATACAACAATGGGCAGGGCATTAGCATTGCACTCTGAAGACGTTAGTGATATAGAAATTCCTACAGACATCATTGCCATTGATTTATATATTCAATGTAAAATGCTAGAAAAACATAAAAAAGTTGTCTATAACGATGAAGCAATAGTTTACTTTAAAACCCCTTTAACTAAATCAGATTTTCTAAGTCAGGTAACAAGAGCTATAATCGGTCACAAACAAATAAAAAAATACACAAAATACCTTTCTTTAGAGATATCATTCATTGTACTTTTGAGGGAATTTCTAAAAAGCTCAATTAAATATCCAAGCTTTTCATTGGCATTGATATACTGTTATACCATGTTACCTTATAGTTATTTTAAGAATAAAGACAAGGTATCCTATTTATGGGAAACAGCAACAAGTACTAAAAATCAAATAAACAGATATTCCGGCTAAATATACTATAGAGTCAATTTTGTAAAGTCAAACTGCTCGAAACTTGCTTTTTTATCGTCTCCTTTTTATAATCAGCGAAATATTAAGTAATTAAGCAGAAGAAATAGATGCGATAAATCCATTATAGGATGTGTATTTTTATCCATATTTGCCCACATCGACAAGTAATAAAAAATAAAAAGATCATCCTTTATAACTAATAAGTATATAACATGAAGAAGGCATCGACAGTTTTGCTGTAATCGTGACTGCATTAGTAATGCTGTTAATTTCAAATCCTTTAAAATCTGAAAATATTGTAATGAATTCTGCAAATGCACAAAATGGGAATTATACAGAAATGGGACAAGCCAAACCGCAACTAAACTATGCGGAATCTACAAATAAACTTATATCATCTACACCAATAGAAACACCTTCACTACTAGTAACAAAAGTTATTAGGTGTGTTTCTGATTTAGGAATTCCATCAGATGAGGCAGTCTGTAAATTTGTTTTAGGCAATGTATTACCAAGCCAATTCACAGTGACCGTTGCAGGAAACAAATCCACTCCATCCGTATTTCAGGGCTCAATTAATGGAACCAGCGTATCAATATACCCTGGAAAGTATACGGTATCAGAAAATCTTTTTGACACAAGAAATATGGAAAATTTATTAGGCGAAACAACCACTGGTTCGGTATCAACTACTGCATTAGGAGATTGTAATGGGCAATTTGACTACATGGGGAATTTCCAAAACGCGACGGGAACAATAGTTAGCGGAGACAACCAAAAATGCGAAATTATCAATACTATAGAGATAAAAGCAGGGGAAACACCTCAGAGACCATAATGATCATATTTTACTCAAATACACCCCAATACAAGAGAATGAGCATAAGCATGATGAATGGAAACTGATATGGTAGTGGTTTTCATTTATCAAAACCTAAAAAAAATGATTAATTACCAATTTTATTCATCAATACAGAAAACTCCTTTATAATTGGGTTTGTTTGAGACTTGAAGATAAATATCAAATAATTAATGCCTGTATCAAATTATTGCACACATACTCTTTTGTATAAAAGTCAATCCATTTATAGTTTGAAATTTGCAATGATAATTTCAAAAAAAAATATCACTCCTTTGATGTCCCCCTTAACAGTTTCTCATGAGATTTTAAGGTAAATCATAAACAATACCAAAGTAAATGGAGTTTTTTTTTCAGTCTTTTGTTTGTTTCATCAACAGTTACTAAGAACAATAACAAGAATAAAAAACAATATACCACAACTAAAAAAAATCGAATCTAACAACATAATACATCATATTTGAATTTGCATCGAAAATTAGTTAATTTGATCCTTTGGTCCACAAAATTTTAAAAGAGACCAATTCTCAAAATTATTTCAGGGTCAAAAAGGTTTTACCTTCTTGTAATGTATGCGGTGTGTCTGTTATCGATCTTGTCGAACCCGAAGTAGCAAAAGAAGGGCAAGTCAAAGAAGGAAAATACGTTAATAATGTATGGACCTGTAATGAATGCCTAAATAAACGACTTTAAACAAAGATATACAGTAAAAATTTGGAGCATTTAACAAGGTTCAATTTTTGAGTTGGCCCATTATTTTATTATAACTTTTTGCAATAGACAATAAATTTTTCAAAAGTATCAACATTATAATTATCATTATTGTTAAATAGATGATGCAAATCAATAGAACCATTAACAAAAATTTGAACATTTTTATGTTTATTGTAATTAAATAAAGTATCCAAAATAAGGTAAATTGTTTTAGAATATATGCAATAATTCATGCAATCAAGATAACAAACCTGCAGTAAAGGTTTATTGTAAAATGCATCCACGTCATCTAGGATATTAATTATTGACAATCCGCAAATTGTACTGTTCTCATCCAAAATAAGGAAAACTTTTTTGCTATCTATCAGATTATAAATGCAATTAAAGGTATTTTCTAACTTGTAGAATTTCCAATTATTGAAATACCGGTTATTCTTTTCTAAATAAAATTTGGAGTTATTTAAATAGGCACATATAAGGTTAATGTCATCAAAACAGGCATATTTTATAATGATATGGGATACAGAATATTCCAACCTTTTTTTTATTTTTACATTGTAATACGCATAAATGCAGCTTTGAGAAAACCCGTGTTTTTCAAATAATTTTTTTGAATTTATGTTGTCGTACGATACCAAAGCACAGGATTCACACAGCCCATTTTTGATTCCATATTTTACCATATATTGTAAAAGACTGGTAGCAATCCCTTTATTTCGGTGAACTTTATCAACCCTTATACCTTCGATCCACAATAAATGATTTTGGCATACGCTAATGTGTGAGATTGCAACTGGTTTATATTGAAACGTTCTTGAATCAGGAATATCCGCTACAAGCAATATGCCAGAAGGATCAGCTAACCAAAAATCCAACACTATTGCTATATAATCTCCCCACTCAAAGGTATCTTTACAAAACTTGAGGATTTTATCTTTGTCAAAGTATTGAGCTACCCGGATACGCAATTTAAAACATCACACCCATTCAAAGATTAAATCTTGTAGATATTTTTATTTGGTTTGTTTTTTGGAATCAACTGCTACTGATCTGGTTTCTTCCAGTATATTCTGTTTATTGTTCCGCACATCTCACATTTCATAGTTGTTGGTATCGTATTTCTGTCAGGATATCGTGATGATTTTTTGTGGGTGTTATTAGGAGGAAAGGCATTATAGGATTCACCGCATTTTGGACAAGCAAAAAGCCCCATTAGAATGAAATCTTTAATATAATATGTAAATGTTTATCTCTGAGACATATCAAATTTCCATTTATAAAATATACCTAGTCATTTATATAAATGGCTATCAATACATACTCAAGTAATAATTCTGTTAAAACATAGAATTTACTGTTTTAGAATCAAGATGCCTCATAAAAGGAATACAGGCACCAAATGACCAATAGTCCCAAAGTCTTTCCAAGTGAAGATGAAGCAATTGAAGAGAATTTCCATTACTTCAATTCAGATCTTTATTCTAACACATCTTTATTCTGAAGAAAGAGGATTGGAAAGAAGTAAAGGAAAATACAATCGATATCCAGCAACATTATGATAAATCACCTTTCCAAAAAACGTCACAACATGTTTTTTTTCCTTAAAGAGACATCTCCTTAATCATACCACCTTCATTAATTCATGATACATGAATAAATGGAGATTGCATCCATAATCAATTAATAATTTTAGAATACAATAACCTGTAGACCTGTATGCAGGTAAAATAAAAGAAAAGGAAGATAAACTATTTTCTATTACTATAAATGGTATTATATTAGTAAAACAGATATTTGCAATCCTAAATGATAAAATCACCGATAAAGTTTTTGAAGAGATAGACGATATAGAAGGAGATAAAGAATCAAAAATTTGGTTAAATGAGGTATGCATAAAGCTCAAAGACAAGGCAAAAGATGATGTTTTAGATATTGTAATTGATGGAATAAAAACACACGGGTCATCATCAATCGTAGCAATAATAAAATTACTTTCCATTTCATATTCTTCTTCAACTTAATTTTTGCATTTAACCACTCTGTTTTATTTTTTTATTTATTCTATTGATTGATACTCCAACAAAAAGTTATTTTTTCCCATACATAATCATATTCACATACCATATGTTAATAAATAGAATAAATAAAAAAATAGAGAAATGGGAACATTAATTTACAAATTGGTTTTTGGTTATTGAGATATTGGATTGACCAAGTACAGCCGAGACTGTAATAAAACCACCATCATCACATTTCATGACATAAATAACGGTCTATGAATACATATAATAATACCTTTTGGCATATGGTTAAATTATAGTAACCAGAAAACTAATAAATGTTAAAATCAAATGAACTCTCTATTAGGGTTTTCTTAGCTGATGATAATGATGATGATTTGGATAATATTATGAACTTCTTATGACTAGTAACAATTAATTCGCTTTCAATACACAAAACAATAAAGTTGGTAGAAAATTTAGTTATTTCATCATAAATTTACCGCACTGGTGTTATTTTTTTTTGTAATTTTCCTAAAATTCAATATAGATAAACCACTATCTTGAAAGCACAATGATAAGCAATGATACAACAGCAAGGGATCCGAATAATATCAGAGTAGTTTTCCACATCCCATTATTGGCTTTTTCGCCAATATCCCACATCCCCCCCGTAAATTCATTATTCTTGTTATACCAGTTTTTGATTTCATTGTAACTATAATACTGGGTATAGTCTGCTGGGGGGGTCCAATTTGCTCTAAAGTTGTAAACACCTTCTCCCCCCTTTTCTCTCAAAAACATTAAATCGTATTTTTTTCTAGAGCTTTCATCCGATAAAACCTCATAAGCTTCTACAATCTTTAAGAATTTTTCTTTGGACTCAGCACTTTTGTTTTTATCAGGGTGATACTTTAATGCAAGAATTCTGAAAGATTTTTTTATTTCATCACAGCTAGCTTCTTGGTCAATTTGCAGAATATCATAGTAGGAAGGTGATAACAATATATTTATCAATACAAACTAAAAATTAAATATTTTTGTACTGAAGTTAAATAATCAGTGACAAAATAATAAATGAAATATCAACAAATTAGTTATTAGCGTTATCAATTGAGGTTTTCTATAAAAAGAAGTATCACTCCTAATAAAAAAAACAGGGATGTAGAATCTCCAGATATTTCATTGGAAAATAGGTCCACTTTGCAAAAAGATAACAAAGGAAATATAAAAGGATCAATAAAAGCAGCAAACAAAAATCACACCCATCCAAATAATGCAGAATCTTCAGAAAGCAGATCCATGCCCGAACCAACGGAAAAGTTGCAAATGCATAAAACTTTAGGTCAAGAGGGGGAAGGGGAAAAAGAGGTCACCTGCCACCATTGTAATGAAAAATTAGGTGGGAATTGGAAAGAACCGCACTGGAAATGGAACTTGGATAAAAATACAAAATTTTGCGCGAGGTGTTATGGAATAAAAGAAACAGAATATGAAAAACTGATGAATTACTGCGCTGTATGCAATTCCAAATTAAAGTTTATTCGCTATAACCCTAAACCAAAATGGAAGATAAGGGGGCAATTGTGCAGAAAATGTTGGGATTCTGAAAACAGCAAATACAAAAGTGACAAACAAGGATAACAAATTAAACAATGCAGTAGTTTTTTGCTAAAGAAAAGATATAAAATTCTAAATGGTGTTTTTTTTAACTGTCGTTTTTAGATTATCGCCAAATCATAGATAAAACACCAAGGCCGGTAATACAAAGGCCAGCATAGGACAGTTGCGGAATGCCTATTAATCCCGAACCAACAGCAATTCCAATACCCGATATAGCCATCAATAATTCACCTTTTCTTCTATTATTTAATTGCAAAGTCACCATAATTTACAGGGTATAATTTATTATAGTTTTGTATCATTAACTTTAAACTCCAATTTGAAAAAATTTTTGTTATAAAGACAATCATTTTGTATATTAATGGGAATAAGGTAAAGCAATTTGGTAAAACACATGGTCTCCAAACTTTGCCAGAAAATCCTAACTGACCAATAACCTTAAATTAATGAATGTAAATACCATATTCTATCCACTAGCAGAATTAATAGTCGGGATTTTGTAGTATTGTAAGTATAGTTAAAGCTTTTTGTCAATTTTTACTATCTTATAAAGATAAATATATTTTATCTTGAGTAATTCTAGTTGAAAAAGAAAAGAGGGGGACCTCTCAACTCTTATCATATAGATAATATCAAGGAGAATTATCATATTGATGACAATATTAGGGACATTAAAACATCTGCCGCACAACCACAGATAAAAGATAGAGAAAATAAGGCTGTAAAGCAATGGTTAGCTGATAGGCTGAGAAACAAACTACATAGCGCGTCTATTTTATCTATGCAAACCCATACACCAATAATACTATACAGAAAAGACATTGAAGAAACCGAAAATGCCGTGGAAGAGGAAATCAGTTATTTAACAGGAAAACATGTTGTTCAGTTAATGTATTCTTACGGTGGATACATTCCATCCACTTTCCATTCTATAGAGATATTTACTTTAGACAAGTTCGCAAAATGGGTTGTACAGGAACAGCATAAAGATTTGCTTTTGCAATGTATTGATAATTTAGAAATAAAATAACAAAACCCAAATTCTCCCTATTCCATGGTATTTACCATAATTAATCCAGATTAGAAAACAGTTTTGCATTTCAACCTTATTGTTGTAAGGCATAACTCCAATGCTAAAATATCTGAATAAAAGCAATACTCCACAGTCAATAACAAAATCTTTAATTAAATACAATTTAAATTGCATATCTTATAATCATAAATGGAAAAACCCATTTTTTTCTCATTATATTTGGTTATATTATATAAATTAATAGATAAAATATTATAGAAAAATATAATATGTTAATCACTAATAGGAATTAGGTATGAAGGTGTTGATAGCTGAGGATGATTTTGATATTGCACTCACTTATGAAAAAGGATTAGAAAGAAAAAACTATCATGTTACAATTACAACAAATGGAGAAGATTGCCTTAAAGCATATAATGAGGAATTGCACAAGAATACTTTTGATTACAACACAACCACTTCTTGCAATTGTTCTTTGGCAAACAACCCACCTTTTGATATTGTACTTTTAGATTACAGCATGCCTCAGATTAATGGTTTGGATGTAGCAAAAGAGATTTTATCAATAAACCCCCATCAAAGAATAATTTTTGTATCGGCATATGTCAAGGAAACATTAGAGGAATCAATAAAATCCCTAAATCAAGTTGTAGAATTAATGCAGAAACCCTTTACACTTGAAAAACTGATAAACACATTAGAAGACAATGAGGTCTACAAAGAGTTACAAAAACTTAATGTAGATGTAGATATAATCAAGGCAGTCACACCTACCCATGAACAGGTAATGGATTTATTAGAAAAGGTTAGAAGGGTAGAAAAGGCTAGAACTTTTTAAAACACATCAAGGCCCAATTTATACGCATTCGTTAATTCACTGGATGATTGAATTTCTTTAAAGATACTCAAAGCTTTTTACAACTATTTAGAGTGCCGATAATGGTAGTTAATATGCTAATAAAATAAAGAAAAGAAAAGAACAGAATGTAAAAAAATTATAGGTGGATAAGTCCTCCAGCGCCTGATGCATGTGGAGATTGACCCGGAAAGCTCCTTCTAAAGTGACCAGAAGGTCTTTTTGATATTAACTCGATAAACCATGCTTCATGCTCTATCTCTTCTTGCATTATCTTTTGTGCAATATCATAGGTTCTAGGATCTTTTCCTGAAGTCATATCACAAACTTCTCCCCATGATCTAATAGCACATTGTTCTGCCTCCAAAAGAACTTTAATGATTGATGATAAATCCTTCCAATTGTCTGGTAAATAAGCATCTGGACAACCGGCTTGGGTTGCGAAATCTCTTATATCACGTGGTAGACTTCCACCCAATTCATATAATCTTGGAACCATGGCTTCAAAGTGATTCCTATCCTCTATCCTTGCATCTTCAACAATTTCTTTAATACCTTCACCATCTAGACCTGTACAGTGCATTCTCAATATAGTATAGTAATAGTAAGTTGTAAATTCAGCACCTACCCCCTTTGTTATTAACTCTTTTAATCTTTCAATGTTAACTCCGTTCTTTTCAAGTACTTCCAATGCAACTATATTTGGAATTTTATCGTCATTGGTTGTTCCTATATTTGAAGCATTTTGGTTGTTGGTTGCTCCAGTCGTTGAAGCAGAAGCATTTTGGTTGTTGGTTGCTCCAGTCGTTGAAGCAGAAGCATTTTGGTTGTTGGTTGCTCCAGTCGTTGAAGCATTTTCGTCTTTAACATTTAAACTCATTAGAAAATCTTAATCATTTAACTTATAAAAATTTTATTATATAAAGGGACTTAATAAATTTCGAATCATAACCACTAATCAATCACAAATGGAGAATCCAAAGGGACAGCATATTGGCAATTAGAGCAAACAATCACTAGAGTAGATAAAAAAAGAAAATATATGTTAGGCAATCTAAAAAATAAATCCCATCTTTAAAATGAAATTATGGTAAACTGAGAAGGACATCTCACACTTTCGCCAAATCAAACGATGTTTTGTTTCCACTACACCATCATCATAACCCATAGTGCCTTGGCAAAAGGCAGAGGTTCATAAATTCAAAGTCATTCTAGTATATCGGTAGTAGTTTATTTTAAAATATCCTCATCTGTTTCATAACCTTCCCTATCAATTAATTGTTTGAGGCAAATCGTAAACCCAATATGTGAACAATCATCGGTTATGCATCTTTTGCAAAGTGGAACCCCATTTACAATGTCCACCAATATATCAGAGTTTAAACACCTATCATAAAGTTTAACTTGAGTAACATAAGGAAAATTAATATGTTTTAAAACCAGTGGGGGATTTGCAGTATAGTTATCATCAGCAGCAATAAAAGATTTGCAATTCATCCATTTTAAAAATGCAAATGTTCCCTCATCAAGGCTTTCACATTTTTCTGCTTTTACCTGTAAATTGTTATTTCTGATTTTGTCTTTTCTAGACATTATCTTTCTGGTTATACCTTCATTCAGTTCGCTTAGATATAAAGGTTCGGTAGACTGATCCTGTCATATCCATTCCAAAAAATCTTAAGTATGAAGGCTTTAAAAAAACGGATATCGAAAGACCTAAGTAAACAAATGGCATCTATTGGAGCCACCACCAAACTTTCCGAAATGGACAAGGTAAAACAACACACAGGGAAAAGATATGCCTCAGATAGTTAGATCAAATCCATAGTTTGACCATTTATCATCAACTAATCTTTTCGTTTCCTCATCTACTTTGACCTCTTCCTGAATTTCTCTTTGATAACCCTCTTCTTTCCACTTTGTAGTTGCATCGATACCCATTTTAGAGCCAAGGTTAACAAGAGGGGACGCTGGATCGAGAGTGTCTGTAGGCGTGTTGTCGATTATGATGGTATCCCGTTTGGGATCTGCTCTAGTCGTGATGGCCCATATAACCTCATCCATGTTATGTACATTGATATCGTAATCAACTACAACAAATATTTTGGTTAATGATAGCTGTCCCATACCCCATAGCCCCATCATGACTTTTTTAGCCTGACCTGGATATCTTTTTCTAATAGAGAAAATGGCCAAGCCCTGAAACCATCCTGCGGGTGGCATTGAATAGTCCACAACCTCGGGCTGAAACATTTGAACCAATGGAAGAAAAGACCTCTCAATAACCTTACCGAAAAAAGCATCTTCAAGAATGGGCTTTCCAACTACAGTTGTTAAATAAATGGGTTTCTCTTTTTGCATTATTCCCTTTAATGTAAAGGTCGGAAAAAGATCAGCAGGTGTGTAATACCCCGTGTGATCACCAAAAGGACCCTCGATTTCAAGCTTATTGGGATCAACCACCCCCTCAAAAACTATTTCTGCATTTGCCGGAACCTCCAGGTCAACAGTGGAGCATTTTACAAGTTTAATCCCCTTTTTTCGGGATATACCTGCAAATAGAAATTTATCCATGCCTTCAGGGACTGGAGCAATACTACTGAATATTGTTCCAGGATCGGAACCGATTACCACAGCAACTTCTATGGGTTTTTGCGAATCTTTCATTATTTCGTAATGCTGAGCCCCACGTTTGTGTTTCTGCCAATGCATTATTGCCTTTTTTTCATTGAGAATTTGAATTCTGTATAAACCAATGTTTCTTATCTCAGTTTCAGGATGTTTTGTTATTGTCATCCCAAAAGTAATAAAACGACCCGCATCCTTTGTGAATGATTTCAGAATGGGAAATTTATCAAAGGAGGGATTTGTTGTGTTTATTATTTCTTGAACAGGACCCCTATCGGTAATTTTTGGCCCGTATTCCGATATTTCCGAGAGCTTTGGAAGCATTTTCAGTTTATTAAGAACTCCACTTGGCATCTTTAATTTAGTTAAATCAACTATTCTTTTCCCAATATCAGAAAAATCTTTGATATCTAATGCTATTTGCAATCTATTCAGGGACCCAAATGCATTGCCGAGTATTGGGATGTCATACCCCTTAACGTTTTCAAACAATATAGCAGGACTTTTTCCAGAATACATTAACCTCCTCATTATTTCGGCCACCTCCAATTCAGAATTTACTTCGACTTTTACTCGCTTGAGTTCACCTATAGAATCAATTACATTAATGTACTCTAATAAATTATCAAAAGCCATATGACAGATTCAAGAAATCCCTATTTAATTTAATATCGAATAAAAAAAATAGTTAGAAAAAACTATTATAAAGAATTTTTTTGTTAGTTATTTTTGGTATTGGTTAAACTGGTTTTGATTATTGGCCAGTCATGCTGGTTGCGTTTGACATGTCTGACATTGTCATTGTCATATTGTCACCCATCATTGTTGAATTACCATCAGGTAATGTTTGGTTCATTGTTACACTACCATTTACGCCTACTCCACTTTGGCTACCTGTATTATTCAAATCAGTTGTGTTATCCAATTTCATGGTCAAGTTTTGTTGTGCGAATGCTGCTGGTGATGCCATTCCTACAACAAGGGAAACAGCTGCTACGATGCCTACAATTGCAATTAAGTTTAATTTATACATGCATCTACAGTAGTATTTTACTGCTATATAAGGCCTTTGATATTTATGTAAGAATTTGACAAAATTGTTTGCATAGTTAATAAAACTACAAAAGTGTGAATATAAAAAAATAGTTTTTTTAAACTATTGTTATAATTTGGTTTGTATGTTTTTGGTATTGGTTAAACTGGTTTTGATTATTGGCCAGTCATGCTGGTTGCGTTTGACATGTCTGACATTGTCATTGTCATATTGTCACCCATCATTGATGTTGCGTTATCACCCATCATTGATGTTGCGTTATCACCCATCATTGATGTTGCGTTGCCGCCGGTCATATTGCCCATTGAACTCATGTTATCCATATTCATGGTCATACTTTCATGTTGTGCTGCGAATGCTGCTGGTGATGCCATTCCTACAACAAGGGAAACAGCTGCTACGATGCCTACAATTGCAATTAAGTTTAATTTATACATGCATCTACAGTAGTGTTTTACCGCTATATAAGGCCTACAAGTGTTTCATAATTACCATATATTCTTCTGTTACAGTACTATGAAGAATCCATTAAAACCCGCTAAAACGGTTTTTTTAAAAAATAAATTATTTGTGGAGTTTCAATAGGTTGGCTTTGTTTTTGTTTATCAAAGGAATAATCTTTTCAGTTATCAACTGATGAAAATTATTAGTTTCAGGATCAAAAGATAACAATAAAACAAATGACAATACACTAAATTCATCTGTTATGGGAATAGTAGCCCTCATTAATTTTTCATATTTGGAGCTTGCATATTGAATTTTTCCCAGCATATACTCCCAACGTAATCTTGTAAATTGCCTTGTGGCAGCAGTAATTGCATATTGAGCTCTTTCTTCTGGAGTTAATAATGGATTCAGACCAGGTCTTTCAGCTATTGATTTTAACTTGCCATCCTCATCTGCAATCCCAGCAAAACGAATTGATTTATCTATGTCAATGACCTGTTTGCAAAATAGGTTAAACACCTCTTCCTCTTCTTCCCTATTCATATCAGTTATTCACCTTTTATACAAAATCAAACTGTCCAATATATTAGTATAAATAAAAAAAAGAGGATTTTATCTATTTGGGATAATAGAGTTGCATGTGTCCTCACCAAGTATTCTAGAGCAAGAATCCAAGAAATCTTTAAATTGTTCGTTTGGAATCGGGGGGAAATTAAATGGTGGATTTTGTTCTAACAACCCCTCACGGTCATTATCCAATTCAAACTGGCCATCACTAAAATCCGTTAAAGTCAAATTCTTTGTCATAGTTGTGCCATCTCTTATAATAGAAACAACTATCGTATCTCCGATGCTTTTTGTTGAAATGTGTTTTTTGATGTCCTGAACGTTCCTTACAGTGCTGTTATCAATTTTTATGACGACATCCCCACCTAATTCAATTTGTGTGCCATTAATTTCGGCAATGATATAACCGCCTCGCAGATCGGCTTTCGATGCAGGACTTTGATCCAATACACCAGTTATTAGGAAACCTGATGGGGTAGTTAGGTTAATTAATTTTGCTATTTCCGGTGTTACATCAAGTCCAACCACACCAATGGCAAGTGGTGGGGAAGTAAGGCTAGCATTGATTTGTGGCCGAGCGGTTAACTCAAGGTTAAGCACTTTAGACTGATTTCCCTCCCTCAACACTGTAAGCGAAACATTATCCCCTACTTCCTTGCTGGTTTCCAAATAAGATAAGATGTCATCTACTTTTCTTACACTGCTGTTATCAATTTTTATGATGACATCCCCACCTATTTTCATTGGATTGCCGTTGATTTGGATTGTGGTGTTACTTTCCACAACTCCTGCTAAGGATGCGGGGCTGTTTTCTGTAACATTAACAACTAGAAATCCTGATGCCTGTGAAAGGTTCATTAGTTTTGCTATTTCCGGGGTTACATCAAAACCATTTATTCCCATATATGGGTGTTCATAAGTCTTACCCTCCAACAATGTCGGAATAATTTTATTCAATAAGTTTGATGGTATTGCAAAACCAACTCCCGAATAGGCACCTGTGTTGGAAAAGATAGCACTGTTTATTCCTATTACTTGGCCTTTCATATTTAACAATGGTCCCCCAGAGTTTCCAGGATTTATGGCAGCATCTGTCTGTATAATGTTTGGTATTGAAAATGATGGAGTAGCGGTAATGGGTGTGTTGTCTGGATTGTCAAATGGATCTGTTGGAGGTGGATTAAACTGCTCAGAGCCAGCGGGAATTAATCTACCAAGACCACTGACAATACCATCCGTCAAAGAGCCAGACAATCCAAATGGATTTCCAACTGCGGCAACCTTCTCTCCAATTCTCAGAGAAGTAGAGTTCCCAAGTTCTAATGGAACTAACTTGGATAAAACATCTTTATTTTTGTCTAAATTAATTAGTTTTATTACCGCCAAATCTGCATAGGGATCAAAATTCGTTACATTTGCCTCATAGGAGACACCATCCAAAAAAGTAACATAAACTGTATTGTTTTTCGCCCCTGCAACAACATGATAATTTGTGATAATGTGGCCCTCATTGTCATAGACAAACCCCGAACCTAACCGAGAGCCGGTTATTTCACTTTGTTGCTGTAAATCTTCAGGATCAGTTATCTGTACAACAGATTGTTTGACATGGTTAAATAGATCTGGTAATGCTGATGAAAAATCATGACCCTCATCCAAATCACTTGTTGCATTGTTTATTTTTAAAGGTGTATTTGAGTTATTAAGAATATTTGTGGAGCTAGCATCCAAATCAGATGAATTTGGATTTTGCCCGTATGCTATGCCATAAAAGGATAATCCACCAAAAGTAAAAAAAGTTATTGTAAAACATATCATTAATTTAAAATGGTTTCTTTGATCGTTATTCCTACTAATCAAAGCATTTTTTTTTGCGTTCATTAAACTATAATAATTTTATAGTCAATTTAAATATTTCACAGGGGATTCAAATTAAAATTTTTGATTAATATAATTGTAAAATGAACTTATTGTGATCTTTTGTATTTCAGATTGAATTGAGCCCGGACGTAATGATCTTATTTTTTTGATGGCCCTGTACGGATCCAATCCATCTTTTTTAATTATATAGGCGGCCAAGACTGTTCCGGTTCTTCCCTTACCAGCAGCACAATGCACAACTACGGGCTTATCATTGTTTATCTGGTTATCAATATAATCAATGACCTCACAAAGCTCATCGATACTTGGTGAGTTATAATCATCAGTCTTTAGGAAAAAACTATCAAGTGTAAAATTTAGTGAGTGGACTTTTTCAATCCAGGCATCAGGCAACGGTATCTCCCTAACAGTAACAATAGTTTTTACGTTATTCTTTACAAGCCATAACAGATGATCATAAGAGGCAGGTAACCCACTCCCCGCTAGTTTCTCAGGGATGACCCAACTAAAATTTGTAGGCCTGTCTATTATTCTCCCATGAAACTTTCTGTAAGCTTCTCCAATTCTTGTCATCTCATCTCACCTTGACTATCCAGCAACAATAAATAATAATTATTATTTATTTTTCCATGTAATGTTTGAATATACCAAGTCAGGAGTCAGTTTTTTAAAAGGAATGCCATTACCTTCAAAAAACTTTGTAAACCATTCATAAAGGTGCAATCTCAGTGCCTGGATATATACTAGTAGTCCCTCCATCATCATTACACCAATGTTCCCCAAAAGAACCATGAATATTGCTAGTCCAATGTTTCCCTGCTCCAAATAAAACTCAACCCCTCCATTAGTAGTTGCCATCAACGCAACGTGAACTAAAAGCATAATTCCAATTCTAGAGTAACTAATGGTATTAGCAAACAGTTCTACCAATCTTATAAGCATTACCTCGATTACAGTCATAAACATCTCCTCACCCAAACTACCATGAAAATGTATTTTGCCCCTCTTTACGCCAATCGGAACAGCAATAATTTGAATAACCATTGTGGCAATTAATATGGGAGCTGCAATTTTAGCAACAACTTCTACGGTTACCCAATTACCAAAAATGTTTGAGAAAAACGGTGCCGGGTTTTTATTTTCAAACATGCCTAAAACCTGATAATTGGCCCCAACAGCAGCTAACAAGATAGAGATGATGGAAAAATACATCACCAATGTTGGAAGTCGCTGTGAAATTACCTCGAATGTTTTTCCTTCTTTTAACCCCTTGTAAATGTTTAAAGATAAAGCGCTAACTAAATGTATTATACCTATGTTTATTGAAATCGTCAATATAGTCATTACATTTTCTTGGGTAAATTCAACGGCATTTAAAAACCCTATAAATTCAATAGACTCTAATGCTTCAGCTCCTGGAAGTTCCAACATGTGAAAGCCAAAGAACTCCCCAACCATTAATCCTACAATCATAGCAGATATTCCACATGCCAGTAACAAAGTGCCCCACCTTTGGATTGTACCGATACCCCGAATTCTAAAGACTGCGCCCAGGCCGGCAATCACTGCACCCTGACCTAAATCGCCAAACATTAATCCGTATAAAACAGGAAAAATAATTGCTATCATTGGAGACGGGTCAAACTCATCATTTTTGGGGTATCCCTGAGTTAGCGTAATCGGCTCAAAGGATCTAAAATACTTTCTGTTGGCAAATAGAGATGGGATTAGGCGATGCTCTTGCTTTTTATCAGCATTAGGACTGTTTTGTGACGTATGCCTTTCATCATCCAACAATACATCTCCAACATCAAATTCATCATGTTGAGGAAAATTGGGATTAACCTCCCCATGAACATCGGGTATAATATTTTCAAATGTGGAATACCATGATTTAGTAACTTCATTAAACTCCTCTGATACATCGATAGGAATAAACCCACGTATAACTGCAAAATTCTTCAATCCACCAGGCTTCCTGAATGTTTCAAGGACATCTTTACAATACAGCGAACTTTCACGAAATGCCAGCAAAGTATTTGTAACCTCACTGACATGTTTTTTTAACCTGTCATCGGTTTCCTTTGTATTTTTGTTTAAGGTATTTAGCTGCAATTCAACTTTTTCATAGGCGGATTTGGGATTTTGTGGCAATGATTTTGGAATCGTAAAAGGAGAAATATCAAAACTTCTCATGATTTTATTTACCCTATCCAATTCCTTTATAGAGCAAAAAATGAAGATAACGGATTTGACATTGTTTACAGGAATAGTTATAAATGCTAAACCATTTAATGAACGCTCGATTTCGGCGGCATCTTTGGAATCTATCAGATACAGACGCTGTGAAAAAATAGATCCATCACGAATATTTTCAACATTAACATTTAGTTTTGAAACTATTTTCAAAGTATCGTAGATTGATTTTAGTTCGTCCATTTCTTTATTTAATGATGCGCGTTCGTTCAACAAGTTTCTGGATTTTTCCAATACATCTTTGGAATCCCTATCCATTTGAACTAACAATGACTTGATTTCATCGGTATTGAAATCTTTTTTAGGTTTTTTTGCACCCTTCATAAGTGTATCCATTATCCCAATATCGGGTTTAATGTTCAAGGAGCGAACAATTTCATCAA
>JACDHC010000021.1 GCA_013821245.1 Candidatus Nitrosopumilus sp. | reverse complement strand
GGAGCAGACGGAGCAGCAGGACCAGCAGGGCCAGCAGGGCCAGCAGGGCCAGCAGGTGAGGACGGAGCAGACGGAGCAGACGGAGCAGACGGAGCAGACGGAGCAGCAGGACCAGCAGGTGAGGATGGAGCACAAGGGCCAGCAGGACCAGCAGGAGCACAAGGGCCAGCAGGAGCACAGGGAATACAGGGACCAGCAGGAGATTCATGTCCTAATACAAATGAAATTAATTTACCCGGAACTGAGGATGATGGCGAGTACTGTGTGCCTGAAGATTTTCAAAATTCCTAATTTTTTTTCTTTTTAATAATAACTATTTTATAGTATTGTTTTGAAATTTTTTTTGGCAATTATTTAAAGACTTTTTTACTACAGTAGCATTAGATTTTTGGTATGACAATTTCGGGATTTATATCCCTGATTCTCAAGATCCCTTTAAACACCAAGCAACCAATACCCGGATAAAGTTTAATTACAAAATCATATTGACAGGGGTATCGATATTCATGGATGCCAAAGATATATTTTTGAGACGATTATAGCATTTATAATCTGAAATATAGTATTTTCTTGCAAAATATTTATCATGAAGATGATTTTAAGTGGGTATTCAAGACAAGGTTATTCAGCCCTTCATAATAGCTGCTCACGCAATTTATCCAATAAGTAGAAATCAAATGAATATTTGCCTAACTCACTGTTATCGAAATCTTATGGTCTCTTTAATTCTCTCCTCCCTAGATGTATTGGAAACAATACATTATTCTACCATTCAAATCAAAAAGGTCAGAACAGCATATACACCAACATTTAGTACTGTTTAAAATCACTAAATTTAATGGACTAAATGTTTTTTTTGTGAGTTGTATATTCACATTGACTCCAGCCTTGACACTACACACTAATTGATTATTTATCTCTCATAACTACAATGCATATTAGAGCAATTGTTGCCCTAGTCTAAACACATTTGCAAGGAAAGGCAAAAACATCATTTATGTGATAATAACGCAAAAACTACTGCAAATTATTACAGACCATACACAATAACTAAAACTCTCCAAAACATAGAGACTGCAACTATAACTAACACTAAACCTATTATGAACTTTAGATTAGACTCACTGAACTTGTTGGTATATCTTGCGCCTAAATACGCCCCAACCATCGCATTAGAGCCCATCACCATAAAAATAAGATAGTCCACATTATTGTTCAAAATATGTCCGATTAGGCCTATTGTGCCCATGACAGAAGCAGAAGCCAAATTGGTTCCCACAGCAACTTTTGGTTCTAATTTAAGAATGGATATCATTGCGGGCATTCTTATGCTTCCCAATACCAAACCCACAAGACCTCCAAGAAAGCCAACTGTAAAGCCTATTGAGGATTCAACTAATATTGATTTACTTTTTGTATCCTTTTCAGGTTTGAAAATAAAGTCAATTTCCCCTGTGTAAGGTATATTTTTAGACGGGGTTTTTGTTTTATGTGAACTCTTTATAAGCGAAAATGCCTCATAGGATACTACCATCCCTATAATGCCAAGCAACAATGCCATTGGGACATAGCCCGTTAAAAAGGAGCCAATAAATGCCCCGATTGCCCCAGTTATGGCCATTATAACAAAAATTTGAAAATCCACATTGTTTTGCCTATAATGTTTGATTGCCCCAGATATGGAACCAAGTGCGCTTATGCCCAAATTGGTTCCTGCCGCAACGCTTGCAGTGGTTTCTGCACCTAAGACTATTGGAAATCTAACCACACCCAACACCAGTCCAACCATGCCACCTACAAATCCAATCAGCAGGCCAGATATTGCATATGCAAAAAGATAGGTTATTTCATTAAATGCCATTTTAAATAGTAAAATTAATCAACTTCCCATAATATTTATCAAATCACACTTATTACAGAATCGGTAAAATTAACCAACAACAGGTCACACCACAATACCACAATCCACATGGTTAAAGCAATACCCAATACTAAACTCTAGCGCTCTTTATGCTTTTGATCTTGTAACGTTATATAAAAAGTTCCGATATAGCATAATAAACTTGCATGCAACGATGTAAAATAATGTTGTTAATTACCCCATATCTTTTAAATTACAACCAAGGTTACGTTAATTAAAATGGGCACTATGGATTTCATCAATAAACTCCTGTAGCAAGATATAAAAAATGGGCAGTTACAAAAGAGACAGTTATTCTTTTAACCACACTATTGAATACAACCTTAACCATCAGTAAAACTGCCACAATACAAAAGAGAACAACTTCCATGGGGTGGTTAAAGTAACAGGGTTGTTTCTAACCAACAACTAGCGCATTTTAAGGTCATGAAGGTTAATTCCATCGACATGCTATTTACAAGATATTTGCCCAATATGCTGTGATATTTACACAGCATTACGTGGGATACCCAATGATTAATCCTTCCGTTTCTATTATTCCAATATCAATGCAATGGTTGTCACTTGGTATTTCCAAACATAAAGACAAATTAGTATAACAATAAAGGTACACAAATCAAAATTTCTTTTAATCGTTATGCTTTAATTTAACAACACAGATATTTTTTTATCTTTTGACAGAGAAAATTACAACATCACATAAATTACATAGAATCCAAATAAAGTTGTGATGTTTAAAGAAATATCGATTATTACCGCTCTAGTGTTTACCTTTGCATTTGCAATACCTAGTATGTCATATGCGCAGTCAGAAAATATGACCTTTACCTACCTTACAAAATGGGGCTCTGCTGGTGAGGGTGATGGGCAGTTTAATGGGCAAAATGACGTTGACTTCTATAATGGAAAAGTATACGTCCCAGACTATGCTAACCACAGAATTCAGGTATTTGATGAGAATGGCAATTTTTTGACCAAGTTTGGTGATGGTGGTGAAGGCGATGGGCAGTTTCATAAAGCATCTGCACTATCTATAGACCAGGAAGGGAATATCTATGTTGCAGATCAATTTAACTTTAGAATTCAGAAATTCACAAGTGATGGACAATTTCTGGGAAAGTGGGGCTCTGAAGGGGAAGGTAATGGGCAATTCCTGCATCCTCATGTTCCTGCTAATGACGCACAGGGAAAACTGTTTGTTACAGATAGAGACCTTGCGAATGTCCAGGTATTTACCAACGATGGCCAATTCGTAAAAAAATGGGGCTCTGAAGGCAAAGCCGATGGGCAAATATCAAAACCAGAAAGCGCCATAGTTGATTCAGAGGGCAATGTATATGTTGCAGATTATGGCAATCACAGAATTCAGAAATTTACCAACGATGGCCAATTCATATCCAAATGGGGAGGGAAAGGAACTGAGGACGGAAAGTTCCAAGGACCAGCAGGTCTCTCGATAGACGCAAACGATAACATCTATGTTACTGACAAAAATAACAATAGGGTTCAAGTATTTACAAGTGATGGGAAGTTCTTGGCAAAATTTGGTTCCCAAGGTTCTGAAGATGGTCAGTTATCCGAACCTGAGGGAGTTGGAGTCGACAAAGAAAGCGGAACCGTATACATTGCAGACACTGGCAATTCCCGCATTGTGGTGTTTAAGCCACAAGAGTAAATGCTACAATTTCGATACTCTTTTTTACGGATACACACCACAAAGATCATCCCAATGGCCAAAAATAACTAGCGATTCTTTGGGAACACAATGAACAAGAAACCGCTTTTAATAATTTTGGCAATCTTCTCGCCATTTACCAGCATTAACGCTATGGTCATTTATGCGCACAATTTTGACACTGATGATAATTCCACGTTTCTTACGCTTGTCAACAAACTTTTAATAGAAAACAGACTTTTAAATGACAGCATTTCAATCAACAACTATAACAACAACTCAAATTCCAATGAGTATATAGAAAACACCGAAAACATATTGGAGGATATTTTGATTAGTGAGGACTCTTTTATTATAGACAGTAAACAGTTCTACAACAACACCATTATTGCATTGGTTGTTGCAAATCTCGCAGATGAAGTTCTTAGAAATTATGGCCACACATTTGGAGTACCTTCAAACATTATGTTAAGTATGAATTTCTCAAATATCATTAATATTAATTCCCAGAACAAAACAAACGATTCTGCAAAAATGAGTAATCACAAAAATCATACAATACAACAAGGGAATGGAACCTTTGCTACTGATGATGGTAATGGTAATGGTACAATAGTTAATAATCCAAGTTATCTTAGCGCATTGGAACACTCTGACAGAATGATACAACTTTACAATAACGAATTGAACGGCACCTCTGGTGAATCTGTATATATTAACAAAGCAAAATCAGATCTTGGCAATGCACTATATGAGCTGGAAAAGGCTATTGAATTAAAAGAAAGTCCCTATAAAATAATGGAGATTGTTCATGGAAAGGTTCACCCAAATTTACAGATAGCATTCAATCTTACCCTAAAGAGATAGTAATCTAAATCGCTAAATGTGACATATTATTTTAGCCAATTAGCTGATTTTTGACATGTATCCAATTTTTTTAACCAAACTACATGGTAACCAATAAAACATAAAGATAAAAAATTATAAAGGAGTGAATTTGGTAAACATAAAAAAACCTTTACTGTCAATTCACTCCTCTAATATCGTGGTAACTGTAGTTTCCCAAGATAGCAAATGAGTCCAATAGTCCAATAGATACGACATTGTAGGAATTTGGTTGCATTAGCGCTTTATGATTATTTGTGTCTATGGCGCATATTCACAGACATAGTTAGGTAGGCCTAACAAAAATATAAAGATAGTTATGATTCTCAATTGTTATAATATACTACACAAAAAAAATAATTTTATTTTTTTATTGAGATATTCTCAAAAAGGATAATTGAATATTGAAATAAATGGATTTACAATATAAAAAAATCGCATGTTTACAAACATCCAAAGTAAATTAATTCTTACACTTGTTGTAGCTGTAATATCGTCAGTAACATACAATGCCAATCTACTGCCGATATTTGCTCAAGAAAATAGTACTCAAACTAATGAAACCAATTATGTCAACTTCCGTTCAAACATTGAGCAAATTATAGGTCACATCGAAAAAGCAGAGGAAAACATGAATAACAACAACAACAACACATTAGCATATACCCATACAACTCATCCCATTGATGAGGTTGTTGGATTGATAACCATACCACTTAACAATACCGACTCAAAACTGAATGATACCTATTTTAATGAACTTTACTCTTTATCTAATTTGGCTTCACCATCTAACAACAGCACTACCAAAGAAGAGTTTAGAAAACAAGCCCAAGGCTCAAAAGACCTGTCAAATAAAGTTATAGCTACAGTCATACCTGCAAAAACACTAAATGACACAAATCACAATATAACAGTAATTCAGGATCTGCTCATGACATCTCAGGAGGAATACACCGAAGGAGTAAAAGATGGAAAAATTATAATGGTGCTTGAATATCAGGATGGTTCGGCTTTTATGAACAGGGCCAATGACATTTTTAACAATACAGAATCAATAACAACCGAGAGAAACGAGATTTCAACATTGTTTGATAATTTAACCAGCTCAGTCCAACAGCAAAAGGAACCATTTGAAATAACCCCAATTATAGAGGAAATCAACCATGAGCTATCAGAATCACTTACCAATACAGGCAACGGTACATCAACAACAGCAGGATTAGCAATCACCGAAGAAAAAAGCCCACAAGACTACATATCTAACATTAGGTTATTGATTGACCAGGTAATATCAGTATATTCAGCCAATGACACTGTAAAGGCCAATGAAGTGGCAACAACAGCCTATCTTGACAATTTTGAGCATATTGAGGCACCCATAGGTGAAGAGCTGTCAGACCAGGGAGAGGAACTGTTAAGAGAAAGGTTAAGGGAGCAAATAAACAGTAACGCTCCACTAGAAAACATTACACAGACCATCAATGAAATCAACATGGTTTTAGATGAAGCACAAACATCTTTAACCCCTTAATTTTTTGATACTAAACGATTTATTTTTTATAATATATAACAAAATCACAACACATACTCATTCTTTCCCTATTGCGCAAGATAATCAGAAAAGCCGATCTAAAAAAAGTAATGGCCAAAAATAAATACTGTCTTCCCTCCTGCCAAAACCTATTTGTATGTCTCTATTACGTCAGCCCCATAGTGTTGGAGCAGCTTTTGAATTTTGGGATCAATCACATAACTGCAGTATGGTGCATCCTGATTGTTGTCATAGTAATCCTTGTGGTAATCCTCTGCAACATAAAAATTTTCAAAAGGGGTGATTTCTGTCACAATAGGATTTTTGTAAACGCCCTTTTCCTCAAGGCCTTTTTTTGATTTCTCTGCGATCTCCTTTTGTTTTTCATTATGGAAAAATATTGCAGATCTGTACTGTGTGCCAACGTCATTTCCTTGTCTGTTAGGGGTGGTTGGGTCGTGTGTGTGCCAAAAGATGTCAAGAAGTTTCTCAAATGATATTACCTTTGGATCAAACTTTATCTGGATTGATTCTGTGTGCCCTGTATTGCCTGTGCAAACCTGATCATAGGAAGGATTTTTTACCGTTCCTCCCGCATATCCGGGTAGAACAGATTCAATCCCCTTAAGCCTTTTGAACACCGCTTCAGTGCACCAAAAGCACCCACTAGCAAATGTTGCGGTTTCAGTCACATTTTCATTATTCATAAATAGTTTTTGGCAACTCCTTTTCCTTTGATATGAAACGTATTGACAACGAGTTAACGCATTCCCTGGTATTTTTATCTGTCAAGCGTTCCCCAACAAACTCGTGTCCCAAATGCGCACCACAGTTTGCACACTCTATTTCGGTTCTCATCCCATCGGGGTCAGGCAAACGTTTTACTGCATAGGGCAAGGTTTCATCAAAGCTTGGCCATCCGCATCCGGAACTAAACTTGCTTTTTGATGAGAAAAGGGGGACATTGCACCTTCTGCAGATATATGTTCCATCTTCGTAAAAACCATCGTATTCACCAGTAAACGGATATTCTGTGCCTTTGTCTACAATGACTTTTTCTTCTTCTGATGTTAGTTTATTATAATTCATAACGCTTTCACCATATTCAACAACAAATATTGTTATAGATTAACTATCCATTATATTATATTTAAAATTTATATTATTATGTTAAACAAATAAAAAAATATTAACATCATTAACAACCTCATTTGCGTCTTTTTTTGTGTGTTTAAAACCCTAAAATTAATGATTGATGTTATGTTTGAATCAATAACAATTCTGAAAAGTATTGGAAGATTATTTATATTATTTAGTAAATATCACAAATATCATTGAGTAAGGAAAAATTTCATGTTGAACCCCACATTAAGGAAAGCAACTACATCAGGGACATAGTGTTTGGTTTCGGGGACGGGATCAACACTTCACTGGGCATAGTTGCGGGTATAGGTGGGGCATCAATAGGGGTGGATATTGTCATTCTTGCGGCACTTATAGGCATGTTCACAGGTGCCAAGGCAATGGCTGTGCAAAACTATCTTGCGGTTAAATCCCAAAGGGAAATTTTGGAGTCAGAGATAAAAAGGGAAGAGTACGAGATAGAGCACTATCCCAATGTGGAGAGAGAAGAGATAGAGCAAATCTACAAATCAAAGGGCTTTTTGGGGACCGATTTGGATATGGTCGTAAACAAAATCATATCAAACAAACAGGTTTGGTTAAAGACGATGCTTACGGAGGAACTGGGTCTTAATTTGGAGATAATAGGCTCACCAATTAAAGGGGCTTTGGTAATGTTTGTATCGTTTTTAATAGGCGGAATTCTTCCAATTGTTCCATATTTTATAGTTAAAGCAGGGCTAATTACAAATTTTGCAGCATTGATGATCGCAATCTCCATGAGTTTGACATTTTCGTTTTTGATAGGCGCAGTAAAGGGCAAAATGGCAAAGAAAAGCTGGTGGAAAGGCGGATTGGAGATGTCTTTGCTCGGTACGGGTATAGCACTGGTGGGTTATGGTATAGGTTCGGAATTGGGTAATTTGGGAATTGTCAATCCAGCAGGTTAACAACATCCCATCAACTTATAATGCCTATTTGTTTATTTGTTTATTTTATTTTGGCCAAATGATTAATTAACCGTTATACGTTTTTTTCAGCTTTTTAGCTAGTTTTGGCCCTATTTTCGGAATCGCCGATAAGATGGACTCGGAAACCAACAATAAATCGCTTGGAACACGAATACCAGCTGAATGCAGGGAACGCGCCCTGGCCCTCCCAATATCTTTGATTTGAACCAATGGAACAAGCTCTGCCTTTACCCCGTGTTTTATTCTGTTTTCAAGTGAAAAGATAACAGGAAGCAAGTCATTTCTCCCAAGCAATTTGGCTATCTCAAAGATGGATGTTACCAGCCATTTTGAAACCTCAACAATTCGATGTACGTCACCAGGGTCTATCCCCATTTTTTCATGAATTCTCTTTTCGGTGGACTCGTTAATCCACTCATACAGGGTCCAAAGGCTTCTTGAGCAATCCATTACATCCACGTCAAAAAAAAACTCATCGTAATTGTTGTAAAATATAATGCTAAACTCCTCGATGTCTTGTTTTCTAAAGGAGAACTTGGGATAAAAATCGGGGCTTGTGGTGATTATATGCAGGAAACCAAAAACATTGTTTGTTTTTAGGGAGCGATGCTTGATGGATTTTATGATTTTTTTGAAGGCCACAGCAGTTTCGGGGTTGAGGTACAGCCCAGACACTAGCTTTCCAAATGAAGTAACACTGTATTTGTTGTTCTCAAGCTTTACCAGGCCCTCATCCATAAAATAATCCAATGAGGTGTCTATTTTGTTGTAAAGGGAGGAGCTGTTGTTGCCTTTATTTTGGAAAGAGTAAAATGTTTTTGAAAACAGATCATAAATGTCATCAATGTCCATTCCATTAAAGGAGGAAATCGTTCCCAGCAAATGGATTTTTATTGCCACATCATTTCCAAGGTTGGAGTTTAGCGGTTCGGGAGCACCCAAAACATAGTGATCATAAATGTCTTCATAATATGTTCTGGAATCAGACAATATTATTGATTCCCCATAAGTATCATATTGGGGTCTGCCCGCTCTTCCGCACAGCTGCTTATACTCAAGAACAGATATTGGAATGTTTGCCCCATATCTAAAATCATATCTGGAGACATTTGTAATTATAACTCGGCGGGCGGGGAGATTGACACCGGCAGCCAAAGTGGGTGTTGCAAATAGGGCCTTGATGGCCCCGCTTTTAAACGCTTTTTCAACTACCTCCCTGCTTGGCAGGCTTAACCCAGCATGGTGAAAGCCAACTCCCAATGATATCAGGCTTGACAAGGTTTTTGTCAAATCAGTGTCATCATTGTTTTCCAAAAGCAATTTGGAATATTTAAGGGCAGTTTTTTTTTCCTCCAAAGACAGGTTTTTGTGAATTATTTCAGAAGATGTTTTGGCCAATGAGATTGATCGCTTCCTGGTTTCAACAAACACAAGGTCTTGGCCATTATCCTTTATGGAATCCAATACCAAGTCCACTGTCATAGATGATGTGTCCTTTCCCGATTCAGAAACCTTTATTTTGGAATCATCATTATAATGGATAACACCGTCCGAATAAACCCCTTCCAACAGCCTTGTTGGTCTCCAGGAACTCTCTATTAATTTGCATCCCAACCAATCAGATATCTCAAAAGAATTTGTCACAGTGGCACTTAAACCCAGAAATTGGGAAGTAGGGTAAAATTTCTTTATTTTTGTGAGAACCATTTCCAACACCGGACCCCTATCCAAATCACCAATCAGGTGAATCTCATCAGAAATAAAAAGCCCTACATTGGAAAGCCATGAAACGCCTTGCCTAAGAATGGAATCCAGCTTTTCATTTGTTAGGATAACAATATCAGAGTTTCCCAACTCTGTATTTGAGGTGTTAAAATCGCCGGTGCTGATCTTTATTTTGATTTTTCTGGAAAAAATTTTGGACTTGTCGATGTTACTAAAATCCATGGATTTTTCGTAGGCAAGGGATCTCAAAGGGGTCAGATACACCACCTTTTTATTCTGTTCCAGCGATTTGATGGCGGCCAATATAGATATCAATGTTTTGCCGCTTGCTGTGGGGGTAGTAACTAGAATGTTAGATCCACCTAGCAATCCACTGTCTATGGCTAATTGCTGAGGGGGGAAAAGAGAACTATAGCCCATAAAGGAAAGAAAAGAGGAAATTTTACTATCATCAAGGTTTATCTGCATATGTATAAACAAAAATTAAAGGTACTTTACCTATTAATTTATTTCATTTTGTTGTAAGCAACTTTTTGCTAATGATTGCAATTCCCCTCTCCTCTTTCTCTCGCTCTATCTTTCTCCCTCCTAGAGACATGTGTGTATGTGTGTAAACAGCTATTGTGGATAATAAGCCAATTTACTAATTCTTTAACCCCCTTTGATTTCATTGTTTACTTATTGCCAAAGACAAAATATAAGGAAGACAGGGTTTTTGGCTTTCAGCAATCCAACTGGGGAGATGGTAAAGGCAATTAGAACACCAAAAAAAACAACAGAACAACCCAGTTGAACCCAAAAGGCATTCTCCGTAATGTTTAGCACATCATTGTTTCTGGGAGGGAACGGCTATTTCCCTTATGCTAAAGTCTTTAAAGTTTAGGGCAACATTGTCTGTACGAAAAGTAATCATTGGGCCCGGATTCAGAATGATATGGTCTTTTGACCGTCCACAATTGGCACTGTAAAAAACATCATCAGAGCTGTTTGCAAACCAGTTACCATTGTCTGTCATCTCAAAAACCTTTGTCCAATAATTTGAATTGGAACTATCCAGATAGGATTCCATTTTTACGGCAGTGTCATTGTTAATATTGTATACCGCAACTTTCCATCCTATCCACCTATTGATTATTGGTTCAGTTATCTGCGGTACAGATTTTTCTTTGGTGTATCCTCCAGTAAACCAAATTTGCTTTTTCCAAGCGACAGAGCCATCAGGATAAATTCCCCCATGTAAGGCTAAACCATAGCACGGTAGGTTTTCGCTATGCCTGTCCGTTCTGGATACCCAATCAACATCCCTTATTGCATCTTTCTCGGTGGAGTTGAAGAGGGAATCAATTTTAACATATCCTGTTATTTCAACGTTTTTCCACTCTGGTAGGTTATGTGGTGTGTCAACATTAATTCTAACTTTTTCGTTTTTATCAGGCTTCCATGAGCCATCATTTTGTTTGATCAGGGTGGGATTGAAGGTAAATGTCACAGTGGGATCGCTTTCTGGATTAGACATATTCATAAACCACTCCCTACCGCCTTGTTTTGTTGGGTATATTTTCTCTATCCCAAAAGGGTCATTCACATCCGAGTTAACTTCATTTTGTATTGCAAATATGGAAAATATGCAACAAACATTAAGCGTGAAAAGAAAGAAAAAAGAAGCAATTAGCGGGAAGGGGAGATACAATACCAACTTGAAGTTAAATAGCATTAGCCCTACAACATAATATTTTTAGCTGGTAATAATAATATCGATAAGGTAAATACAAAACAAAAAGAGGAACTAGGGATGGTGGTCTATTGGTTTTTTGTTTTGGGCGAGTTTGGAGATAACATATTTTGAGGCGCTTAATGAAAAAAATATGCCAGTAGACATCAATACAATCATTCCACTTGGAGTAACATTTGTTTCATATGAAAGGATTGTTCCCATAACCACAGAAAGCACAGAAAAACATGCGGAAAGCAAAAGAGTTTTTTTAAATCCGTATCCAAGTAACAGGGCAGCAACATTAGGGATTATCAACAATGATGAAACCATCAACACGCCGATTAACCTGATGGAAACTACAATGCTAATTGTTGCTAAAATAATAAACAAATAATTCAGCAGTGTTACATTCAATCCACTTATTTTTGCTTGTTCTTCATTAAATACCAAATAAACCAGCCTTTTGTAAAATACAATAACAAATGATATGATAATAACACTAAGAAATACAATGATCAAAGTTTCCTCATAACTAACCAAAAGGATACTCCCAAAAAGATAACTGGTTATGTCGATAGAGAAACCACCGGACAGCCCGATAAAGACAAGGCCAATGGCCAATCCAAACGACAATAAAACCGCGACAGAAGAATCAGAGTATACTCTCTTACTTGAGTTTAACTTCACCATCGCCAACCCACCCAAAACCGAAACAACAAACGAAACCCAGATTGGGTTGGATTTTAGGAACAATCCCAAAGCGATACCCCCAAAAGCTACATGGGATATCGCATCTCCAAACAGGGAAAATCTCTTGAGCACCAGAAATAGTCCCAGTAGAGAACAGCTAAGAGATATTGCTACTCCAGAAATTAGCGCCCGTTGAATAAACTCGTATTGTAAAATTTCAAGCATACCAGGTTCATTTTTATCCTAATGCAAAAATAAAAAAAACAACTTACAGGACTAATTTGTGCACTTTAGTGCAGTTTTTAAATTGTTTAAATTGTCATACATTTTCGAAAAATAATCCTTATTCATTTGTTTTTCTTCATCGGAAATGGTTTCGATTGGGCTCAAAATTAAAACCTGACCGCTTATTTCTTGTGCTATTGTATCAGACAATCGGGGATCCACGCCCTCTTCAGTAAAAACAACATCCAAACCCAATTGTTTTGCGAGGTCTATGGATTCTCTTATCTTTTGCGGTGGGGCTTCAGTTTCAGGGGATAAGCCCTGGATTGAATGCTGAACCAACCCATACCGATCTGCAAAGTAACTAAAAGCATTATGGAAAGAAAGAAAATCATGGAGTTTACAATTGGTTAAATTCGAAACAATATCAGCATGCAGTCTGTCCAGATTGTTAGTGAATTGAACATGATTATCATTATAATATAACTTATTTTGTGGATCCAAGCTAATCAACGAGTTTAGTATGTATTTTGCTTGTAATTTAACCAAAAGCGGATCAAGCCATATATGAGGATTGGCAACTTGAGTATTTTTTTCCGTTGGCAAATCTTTGCCTAAATCAACTATATTTGCGTCATTTAGTTTACCAATCCATGACTCAAACCCCATCCCATTTATAAAAATTGCATCGGCCTTTTGTAAATCAATGATTTGCTTTGCGGTTGGCTCAAAATCGTGGGGCTCCATCCCATTGGGAACTATAACGGAAACATCAACTTTATCCTTACCAATTTTTTTTACAAAGTCATATATTGGATAAAAAGAAGCAAAGATCTTTAAGGGATTGGTGGCATTGGATTTTATGCCATCGCTATTGTTACTATTGATATAGTCAGCAGACTGACCGTTTGGGCTAACAATATTTGCGGTTGGTTTGGAGTCATTATTATACAATGACTCATTGATTGCGGCTACTTTTATAGTGTGAGATGAGGAAAACAATAGAATGAATGATACCGAACTGCTTACAAGAATGATCAGAAAAAGCATACCCTTCACAACATGTTTCATAGGTTATTAATAATATAAACTTTCCATAATAACAATTAATAAGTTTAATTCATTATTATAATAAGAGTGCGCTATTTGATTATCTTAACCTTGAGAAAAACTGAAAAATTAATAACATAATGGAGACAAAATAGAAATAGTGCCAATTATAAGCATTTCACTAAATGAAAACATTATCCAAGAGTTAGATAAATTACAAAAATTTTTGGGTTTTTCAGGAAGATCAGAAATAGTAAGGGCAAGTGTTCGAAATTTACTACTAGAGGAAAAAAGAATAGAAGAGTTGAATGGCATACTACATTCAGTTCTTTTAGTAATTCATGATGAAAAATCTGATCAAGAGATTAGTGAAATGCGACATGATTATGACAAAATAATCAATACACACATACACAATAAAATTGATAAAGACAGGTGTCTTGAGATTTTTGTGCTTTATGGTGAATCAAGAGACATAAAAAACATGACGAAAAAATTTCAAGGAAACAGGAAAATGGATCAAGTAAGGTTGATAGTAACTTGATTGTAGGGCATAATCACATATATAGGCTGCTGATAGGATTTTTTAACTTAAAGCCATAAGTGGGATTCGAACCCACGACCTAAGGTTTACGAAACCTTCGCTCTACCAGGCTGAGCTACTATGGCACAGGCTTTAAATTTTATATGACAATAGTTAACTTTGAAAAGGTTAAATAATAATTTATTTTTTTAAAACTATGGCTGAATGCAACATTCACAAATTTTTTTTTGATTGGGGTTGCCATATTTGCAAAGAAGAATACCATAATTTAAAAGGAACGGATATAGCAAAATCGGAAAATTACGATAAGGCAAATTTTGAAGAAAGGGCAAAGAAGAAAGGGCAAAAAAGTTACAAAGAATTTAATGAAGAAAGGGCAAAAAAACTATTTGAAGAAATATTTTTACAATATTTAAAAAAGGGCAATATAAGTGAGGAGGAATCAATTAATCGCTCAAAAACAATAATAAGAAAACAGTGTAAGCTTCGAGGTATTGAACCATGGTCATGGATATAGGCGTATTTTAAATCTTTATAAATGCCTAATAAGGTTAATCTAAGTTAAACCTAAATAACAAAAAAAGGTTTTATCTTGTATTGTCATCATCTCAAAATAATCAATCCAATATTTTGCAAAGCAGTCTACATAAAGACATCATAATAAAGCTAAAGGGAAAAAGAACCCTACAAGGAAAGTTAAAAAATTTTGATCAATATATGAATTTAACATTAGAAAACGCCACAGAAGTTTTAGAAGGCGACAAAGTCAATGAAATGGGAGAAATATTTATCAAAGGAGAAAACATAGTTATCATTGCAACAAAATAACCAATTATAATGCATAATCCATATTTTTAAAATTAATAAAATAAGTTCATTTAGCTCATGGTCTTCAGCGCATTCTATAATTTCTAAATCTGCCAAATAAAAATAGACATCAGGAACAGATGCCCTATGGAAGCATTCTGAGATTTCTTTAATGCGTGTTATTCATCATTCTCATCACTGTTGCCGTCGTCGCTTCCATTCTCATCACTGTTGCCGTCGTCGCTTCCATTCTCATCACTGTTGCCGTCGTCGCTTCCATTCTCATTGAGGTTGACCTCATCAGACACATCCAAATTGACATTATTATCATCTGAGAAGCTCTCATGGTCCTCAGCGCATTCTATAATTTCTAAATCTGCCAAATAGGCATCAGAAATAAATGCCCTATGGAAGCATTCTGAGATTTCTTTAATGCGTGTATTGTCAGATTTATCATTATTGTTATCACTGTTGACCTCATCAGACACATCCAAATTGACATTATTATCATCTGAGAAGCTCTCATGGTCCTCAGCGCATTCTATAATTTCTAAATCTGCCAAATAGGCATCAGGAACAGATGCCCTATGGAAGCATTCTGAGATTTTTTCACCATCTTCATTATTTTCATCCACTAGGGTTCTCAATTCATTTATTTCATTAGCTGATTGATCACTATTGTTTTTACTATCTATTGATTCAATAGGGGATGGTGGAGTAACATTGGCTAAATTTGGATTTTGTTGTTGGGTAAAGGTTGATGTTGGAGGATTGTCTGGGGGTGGTGAAGAAGAGGAATCAGTGTTTGCAAGACCATCTTCCACTACCGTATCCGATGATGTTGGTGTTGGAGGATTGTCTGGGGGTGGTGAAGAAGAGGAATCAGTGTTTGCAAGACCATCTTCCACTACCGTATCCGATGAACTCACTGGGAAACTAGAAGTATCATCATTGGGGTTTTGAAACTCGGTGTAAAATGGATTATTTTTACTTAAAGAAGTAGCATCGCTAATTGAGCCGGAGGTATCGTTTTCTGGCGTAATGACATCTGAGGTATCGTTTTCTGGCGTAATGACATCTGAGGTATCGTTTTCTGGCGTAATGACATCTGAGGTATCGTTTTCTGGCGTAATGACGTTGGGACTAGTATTAGAAACGGGATCAACTTTATTTATCATTTCAGTACAATTCTCACTGGCACCAACAATAGTACTTGTCATCAGACTGGATATACATTCAGTTGTTTCAGCTATCAATGGACTATCAGAATAAAAACTTGCTTGTCCATAGGAAACTGCAGTTTTTGAAGGGTATAGGGTAATTAGCGTAACAAATAAAAACATTACTGCAAAATAACGGGTTTTGGTTGACATATGCACAATAAAATAAAACAATCATACTTTATATTGCGCACTTTAGAATTCTAGTAGCAAATTTGCAATACAACTATTAGTCATAAATAAAACAGGTTTTTTTTATAAATTCTCATTTAAATTTTTGTGTAAAATAAAGAAGACCCAAGCTTTTTAATGATGTGTTTTTTATGCAAATAACTATCTTACAAAACCATAATAAAAAATGCAATGGAACTAATTCTCATCATTGTGGCCTCGTTTACAAATTGCAGTATTTATTGGTATTAAAACCACAATCTTTTGTAATAGAGCATAAAATTGTCTATTTCTGTGGTAATTGAAGGGTATAAACAAAAAAACTGCAGGCTGATTAACCATGCAGCCTTCATTTAGCAACCGGAATCGCAAATCAAAATACATCAAACACGGTTATGTTGAATACTTTTATAAGAAACACATATACATACGCATTAATAAACATACAAATTATAAATATAATATTTTATAATGGTTTTATGATACATTTCAATGCATTGCAAAGAACACATTGATCATTTAAACATGTTATATAAAAAAAAGGATGGTTGATTAGTAATAATGAAAAGAATTGAGGTAATAGTTCCAGATCGAGAAATAGATACTGTTAGTGGAATTTTAAAAGATAACAATATAGGCGGAATGAACCACTATCGTATCCAAGGAAAAGGAAATATAAAGGCTGAACCAGTCTCAGTTGGGCGGGGTACTATGCAGTACACTCCTGAATTTATACCCAGAACAAAAATTGAAACTGTGGTAACAGATGAACTGGTTGATACGGTTGTAAAAAGCCTTCTAGACAGTTTAAGCAATAAAATAGGTGGCAAAATTTTCATAACCGATATTCAGGATGCAATAGATATAAGAACAAAATCAAGAGGCAATTCTGCTCTTTAATATTTTTATTTTACGCTTTAACAATTAGTTATAATTTATTGATTCATTCATTAGAAATATTTATAAATATTATTATTTTTTTTATTCCGTGAACAAACTAGTATGGTGCTTTAACTGCAATTCCCTCCAATCAATTTGTCTGCATGATAATTGTAACGTACATTGTGCCCTTTGCTTTAAAATAAATGAGATATTCCTACAAGGTATTGCCTAATCTTTTTTCTATTTTGATTATTTCTCCGACAGTTTGGTTCATTGCAGATTCTGCAATATCACTAGCATGCTCTACTGTTCTGCGAATATCTTCTAATATCAATTTGACATTAGCATTGGTATTTTGGGCATTTGCAGTTTTATTTTCTTCAGAATCCAAGAACTTTATAAGTTCCTTTTCCAGGTTTAACACATTTTCTGATTTGTCTGCTATTTTGTCTGCTAAATGATAATCTCGTCTCAAAAACGCCTCCACCGATGGGGTTAAAACCTCTAGTGAGCAGTTACTTAACTTTTCTAACTTATCCATTACAGATACGGGAATTGGATAAGGATTTTCCATGGACTTTATCGCAATTCTAGTTGCATGATCGGCCACCCTTTCAATACTTTTTACTGTAACCCTATAACTGAGACAATCGGACGGGTTTTTTAATCCTATCTCCTGAAGGATTCTTTCGTTATTTGTTGCCATTACCAGGTTTCTAAATATATACAGACTGAATCTGTCTACCTCATCATCGGACTTGATCACGCCATTTGCTATTTCGTGGTTTTTTTCTTTCAATGCAGTTATTGCATCTCTATGCATTGAAGATGCTATTAGGAACATTCTTCTTACTGCAGTATTGACTGATAATTCGGGTAATGTCAATAAAACTTGAATTGTAATTGTATCCGACGAGTCTGCAATGATTTCGGTTCCAATCAAACTTCGTCGCACTATTTCCCTAATTGCTTCTCTCTGTATCGGTTGAATTCGCCCAGTTTTTGATTTCAGATTGATAAGGTTATATCCTGATAGATAAATTGATACAATTTTTCTCTTTAAGGTATTTGGGGTTTCATCAATCAAAACCAAAGTAGTAACCTCATTTACTGAGCCTTGTAGTCTTTTTTCCTGTTCTGGGGTAATAGATAATGAGTTATTGGAGTTTCTGGATATGGAAACGTGGTCCCCGGCTTTTAGTTTCATTTCTTCAATCCATTTTTTTGGTAATGATAGTATGTAGGTGGATCTTCCCGTAAATTGAATTTTTCGGACATCAGAACTCGCATTTTCCAATAAACTAAATATAACTTATAAATATATATAGATTTATTAAATGATTATAGAATATCCCTAAAGTACATACTAACTATTCTTGTATCATACAAGGGATTATTTTATGGAAAGATATCGCCAAAATTGATAGAATATATTATGGAAATTGCAACAAATGTTATTGACAGAAAATTCTGTCAGGGACATAAATAACATCAAAGAATTAGAATCAATAAAATACGAATTCCAAATCAGATGTAGTCATTATCAACTCGAATATTCCTCAAAAGACAAAGTAATTAATTGCCCAATCTGTGGAAAAATATGGAATTTTGTAGAGGAAAAAGGGTTTTCCAAGCTTATTCAAGCATATAAGGCCGAATTAGACTAACCTTTTTCTTTACCCAATAACTTTTTATAAAGGTAAATTTTTTTAAATTTGTTTAATATATATATCAATGCAACCACTATTACAACTGCTAAAATCGCCTGAATAATTGAGGTTTGAATAATCGTTATCGAGTATATTTGGGTTATTTGTTGTTGTTGTTTACTTATTGGTGCTACGATAAAAATAATGGAAAGGCAGGCTACCATAACCAATGCCCACATAAACAGGATGAAAAATCTGAGATCTAAAAATTTCATTTTTATCACTGTTTTTATTTTATATTCAATATAAAATATTGTAATATTATGGTAATAAAAGATAAAC
>JACDHC010000152.1 GCA_013821245.1 Candidatus Nitrosopumilus sp. | reverse complement strand
GAAAAATATTCTTTTTATTAAAAGAGCAATTATGTTAGATTGCAAAGATCATAAAAATGGTCGATGTCAATCTAACCTGCCTTAGCCCCTCCTATTTAAATCATTAAGCGACAGCAACTAACCCACAGCTTAACAGAGCTTGTATCTAGAGGTGTTGTCAGGTGGGTTAACCCTCCTTTTCGCCTAAGTAGTAGATAGAGCATTAAGCAATTGGGTTCGATTGATATCAAGGTGATAAATGCCCGGGTCAGCTCGCCCTACCCTTTTTTGCTTTCAGCCTAATTTCCGAGCGCACCACCCCATCGGTATTTTTAATCAACGTGCGATTGAATCGGCAATGATGCATGCCTATTTTTGTCAAAATTTGATTAACAGATAAATAAATTTTTTCAAATATTTTAAATTTTAAATCTAATAACATCGATAAATTTACAAGTAACATTTAAGAAACAATTAAGTAACGGTTGCTCAGTTCTAACTAAAATAGTTTTGGGCAACATTAAGGTAACAATCGAATAACACAGAGATCTAGATAATATATAAATTAGTGATTTAAAAATTTAACTATGAAGGAACAAATAGATAACAGACGAGAAACATTCAAGTAACATCAACTTGACAGATTGAGATAACAATTAAATAACAAATGCATAAGTTGGTAATTAAAATACAGTTAAAGATAACATTGAAATAACATGCGGATAACATTTAAGTAATTATTGAACAACAATCAAGTAACAACCAAATATCATACAGGTAACAGGTATGTAGATGCCATTAAAAGTAGATTTAGGTAACTAAAAGGTAACGTACGAGAAACGTTTCGATAACATAGAAACAACAATTAAAAACCATATGGGCAACGTATGGGTAACAATCTTTGCTCATTATAAAACTATTAGATAACATTTGTGTAACATGATTTTTAATATGATAACTTTTATGACCGGAATAAGAAATTACGTATATTAGACCCATCTATTATGGTTGACGTTTTATAAATTTAAGGCATAATATCGTAAACTTCTACATAAAACAGAAACCAACTAATAATAACAATAAAGGACACTATGTTAATACAACCAAAAATGTCAATTGCTCATGCCGCAGATTTTCTTGGAATTTCAGGACAAGCAGTACATAAACAATTAAAACTTAAAAATATTGCATGTTCTAAGCTTGGCAATAAATTATATATTACATGTGAGCAAGCAAAAGATTTATTTGGTATTAATTTTTTACATAAAGTAATAGTTGGGCAGATAGTAAAAGGGGGAACTGGTAAAACAACAACTATTGATAATGTCTCCAGTTGTGTTAATACCTATGGAGCAAAAATTTTAAAAATAGATACTGATCCACAGGGAAATTTAACAGATGCTTGCGGTATAGATGCTGAAGACAAACCAGTTTTGATAGATGTTCTTACAGATAATGTTAAAATTTCTGAGGCTATTATAAACGTAAGCCAGGGTATAGATATTATTCCTAGCCGCATAGAAAATGTAATCCTAGATAATGTGATCGTAAACGAACGGATGCCTCTTGATCATTTATATCGAGATATGCTCGCCCCTATTGCAAAGAATTATGATTTTATATTTATTGATTGTCCACCAACGATGGGACAGGCTGTTACAGCAGCTAGTCTTTATGCCGACATCATTTTAGCTCCATTAAATCCCGATAAATTTAGTGCAAAAGGACTAAAAATCCTCAAACATGAAATAGACACACTTAATAAACGCTTTAAAACGAACATCTCATATAAAGTTTTCCTAAATAAATTCAGCGGGAAAACAATTTTGTCTGAAAAAGCAATAGTTTCTTTAATTAATGACCCAGAATTGGAAGGTCGCATTTTACAAACTACTGTTCAATTTTCACAAGAGATACCAAATATTACGGATGGAAATAAAAATCTGTTTAGCTCCCTTAAAAACAGTCCTACGAGAGATGATTTTGATCGTTTAACAAGAGAGCTTTTAGGAATAATTCCCGCCCATGCCAAAAAAATTATAGAAGAAAATAAAATGGAAGAAAGTGAAGAACTAGCTATTTAGTTTTAGAATTTGAAAAGGAGAAGTAACAGATGCCACAGATATCTGATCTACTTGAAAAAAGAAAATTTCAAAAAAAAGCATATCGCGCTTGGGATTTATCCGGAACAGGATCTATTGATGGAAATGATAACGAGACTTTTTCAGACTCACTTCTTTTAGAAACAAAAAATCCGAATCAAAAAAAAGAAGAAAATTTACCAACTCATACAATATCTGTTGTCAAAAATTCCTCTCTAAATGTAACTGCTTTAATAGGTAACGATAAAGATAACAAATCAGGTAACGAAACAGATAACACTCAATTAACAAATAACGAACTGCAAAGTAACAAAGAAATAACAGAACTAAAACAATCAAGTAACGAAAGAATAACGACCACGAAACAATTAGATAACCTAACAGGTAACCTAATAGATAACACAGAAAAACTTACTTATTACATTGAATCCATTAAAAGACTATCTGGCATTCAAAAAAATATATTCCTTTTTGTTATCAATATGTGTACGGCAAGAGGAATGTTAGACACTGGAATTGTTCTATCATCTGATTTAGCCAACGCTTCAAATTGCTCACTAGGTAGTGCTAAAACATCTTTAAATAGATTAATAGAAAAGCAACTAGTAACTAGGCTTCGTGGTAAATCTAGTAGAGGTGGGTATATGGTATTGGGAATTTCGAATGAAATTCAGGCCGCAGCTTTACAAGCTCAACGAATTTTATTTAACCCTTTAAAAACAGATAACAATTTGGGTAACATTATAGATAACAGCTTTTTACATAATAGTAGTAATAATATAAATACTAATACTAATATACCTTATGAATGGGAAAAAATTGATACACTACCACTTCAACATATAGGTTTTTCCGATACACAAATTCGCCAGTTATTTGAAAGCAAATCAACCGTTCCAGATATTGTTCAGGATTCTATCAATCGCTTTGCTTATAGCTTGGAAAATAATGACAAAATAAAAAATTACACTGATCCTCTAAATGTTTTAATGGGAGTTCTCCGCAAAGGTCAAAGATGGAATGAACCTAACTATCTTTCACCAAAAGAAATAGCTTTAAGACAAATGTTAGAAGAATCACGTAGCCGAAAAGAGCAAGAACAAAATATGATAAAAGAATTAATCGAACTTGAATTCCCTGATTGGAGAAGAAAATTAACTGAAGAGGAGATAAACAAAATAGTACCTCAAGAAACTAGAAGATCAAATTTTACTGGAGCTGTTCAATCTTGTTTACGGACATATTTCACTGAAAATGTCATCATTCCAAAAATTGAAAAACTAAAATGAAAACTATAGAAATTGAATAAAAATTTACAACACTCATTCAAAAAACTAGTAGGAAGGGAAAGGGGTTAAACAGAAAGAAGGGGCCGAATTGACGAGCATGACTGCTTCAAATATTGTTGGTTTTATAAAGAAAAGCAATTGGCATTTTTCATTTATATTTAAATTGGACTGATATGAATTACACAGTTAATTTAGAAAAAATTGATGAATACAATACTCATAAATTTGTAATAGATACAAAGAATTCAGCATTGCTTGTTATAGAAATGCAGAATGTTTTTAGAACGGACTTAAATATAATAAGCGATAAACAAATTAGCAATATTAAATCTATTATTGAAGCATCTGAAAAAGTAGGCGTAAAAATTATTTATGTTCGCCATAATGATAGTTCTGAAATTTCAAAACCAATGGTAGATTGGTGGGGCGGTGAGAAAATAGAATTTGGTAGTGATGGATGGAAAATGATAGATGGATTTGACACTACTGGGAAAACTATTATTGATAAAAATCAATATAGCGCATTTTTCAAAACGGATTTAGATGACATATTGAAAGGAAATAATATTCAGGATGTTATTATTGTTGGCGTCATGGCTAATTGTTGCTGTGAAACGACTGCAAGAGATGCTTTTATGCATGGTTATAGAGTCTTTTTTATTAATGATGCAACTTCCACTTTAAATGAAGATTTACATTTATCTGCCTTAAAAAATTTGGCCTTTGGGTTTGCATCTATACAGAATACTAAAGACCTAATACATGATCTCAATATAGATGCACAATGATTAGATTAAATATTAAAATATGGAACTTTTATGCAACAAATAGATTTTTTATATTGTGATCGTAATCCTTTTATCGCGGAAATTAAAATTGCTCCCACACAGGAGGGCGTATTAAATAAACTTAGTTTTGCAGCAAAAGATATTATTGATATAAAAAATGAAAAATCAAGTTGTGGCAATCCTACGTGGCTGAACACTCAAAAAATAGCAACACATAATGCTGACATTGTTGATTTATTACTAGCAAATGGCTGTAGTTTTTCTGGAAAGACTGTGATGGGTGAATTTTGCACAGGCAGTATTGGCGTAAACCATTATTATGGGATGCCCAAAAACCCTCTTGCACCAGAAAGAGTTCCTGGTGGCTCATCAAGTGGCTCTGCCTCCGTTGTAGCCAGTGGAGTAGTAGATTTTTCTATAGGTACAGATGCGGCAGGCTCGGTAAGAGTTCCAGCAAGTTTTTGTGGGATCTTTGGTATGCGACCTTCTTATGGTTCTATTTCAATGAAAGGGGTAAAAAGTTTTTCGCCTAGTTTTGACACGGTAGGAATTTTTTCAAAAAACATAAGAATTATACAACGTGTTTTTAATGTTCTTACAAATGACCAAATGGCAATTGGCAACGAAATCGCAACTAATTTGTATATAATTGAAGATTTCATGTCAATAATTAATATTGAAGGTAGACATGCTATTGAAAAATTTATTATTGATGCAAGTTATAAATTGCAGTTAAAACCAACCTACATTAAGTTATCAGACATACATCCTGATATAACTCATCCAGAAATTGGGATTAGTACAATTTTTAAAATTCTATTTTGCACCGAAATCTGGGAAACTCTTAAAGATTGGGTTAATGATGTTAATTTAGAGTATAATGACCCCCATAATTTAGACCACACAAAAGTAAAAATTTAAGAGATAATAGCCTCCAACTGGAGGTAAGAATGGCAAAGCACAAAAAGTGGTCATCAGCAGCGAAATTTGAA
>JACDHC010000151.1 GCA_013821245.1 Candidatus Nitrosopumilus sp. | reverse complement strand
AATGACCAACCTTATTAGAAACGACTATGACAAGAATAATAGTAAGAAAATTAACTGAACTGATTTAAAAAAATGTTTTTTAGAAAATATTTGTCCGGAAATTTTGCCGGTTCTGGCCTACAACCCCCTTTAACAACTGTAGTTGAATTACTATTTATAGAAATTTCTCCGTCTGTATTACTTAAAGAAGAAATCGCTGCATTTATTTTACTCTTTTCACCTAATAAAATTATATTTATAGTTTTTGGTGAAAAATTCACTAAATGATATCTATATTGGGAGTTTCTATTGAACATATCATCTCTACCTTTCTATCATTATCTGAATGTTAATAAGTAACCCATTTTAATATTTGGGCTAACTAGAAGAATAACCATTGATATTTATCAGCGGAATATTCGTACCATAGCAACGATATTTTCTGCTAATTTAAACATAATTCATACTCATTGCCTTCTCTTCAGGGTCCGGATTTTACGTTGGTAGCATCAGTTAAATGAAGCCCGGAGAATGTTTGTTCATTTTCTTGCTCTTTAATTTCTTCTTTCCAAATAGAGAACTTAGGTAGCGATACTGCGTATGCTGACCGTTCTATTTCTGATTTTTGCAGAGGGTTATTTTGAAAATCACTAACTATATCAGAATATATATTATGAAATTCTGGGTTAGAAAAGTTTCCAGTTAAATTGTCTTCTTCAAAAAACAGAGGAATTAGAGGAAATGATGAACTGCATTCTTGAATTTCTAATGAATCAATCTCTTGAGCTATCTTAAGGTTATTCTCAAGGCTTTCCAGCTGTCCTTCCATTAAATAGTCGGAATAGCAAAAAATTGCTTTTGATTGAATGGTAATTTTTTCAGAATGCGCTAAATTGTATGCTTTAGCTCTGAGATGAAGCTTAATAGCTAAGCGTTGAGCGTGGGTTGCACCAATATTACATAGGATAACGCCACCCGTCTTTGCAACCTCTGGCAAAGCGTTTGCCCAAAGATTCTCTACCATTAAGTCTGTTCTGCTTTGTTCTTCAAGACAAATTTTATTAGCATCTTGGCTCACATCCATAAAGTAGGCAACTCTGTCTTCATGGGCAAAATCTATAGGGTAGTAAGATAAATTATGAAGTTTGATGTATTCAAACGTTTTTAATTTTTCCTTGGATGTATTCAAATAAAGTAATCCTAAATAAAAAGCAATATAGGCTTTATCATCAGGGCTAGTATGAATGATATTAGCTATCTTCTCTTTAAGTATCTGCTCATCTTTTAATGATATATAGGGACGATGTAATTCGTTATCATTTTTAAAAAATTGACTAAAGAAGTTAAAGAACTTTTCAAATTCTTCAATATGATTTTTTAGATTCTTGATACGTATATCTAAATCGACCTTATTTTGATAAGACTGTTCTTTACAATAGACAACCGGGATCCCTTGTTTATGGAATTTAATTAGTAATTTTCTAGCAATAAATTCTGTAACTGGGTCGTAATGAGTCTCTCCAAGAAAAAGCACGGTTATCTTTTTTTCTATCTTACTTAACATGAAGCTCCAATTAGATACATTCATAACCAAAAGGAGAAGGGTTATTAATTTTACTTCCTATCCATATTGGACCTTTATTATACAGTGGCTGGTAATGTACCACATCCGTAGAAAATACGGGTTACTTATAAAATCGACGTAGATTTCTTTTAATAAGCATTTGTAGCGGTATATAAAGGAATGAGATTTTTAAAGGAAAAATATCACGGTTAAAAGCCTGCTTAATAAATTCTCATAAATACGTAAGCAAGTTTAATTGCAAGCAAGATTAGGTATTCCCAATTAAGGGCGGAATAAATGGCAATTTACAGCAAATTTTGGACTTGACCGGCAGTGTTTGGGATTTGTCATTAAAGAATGATTTATTAGCGTGAGCGGGCAGGCTATCTTTTCTACTTAGATAAGAATGATAGAGAATACATAAGGAATCCATGCAACCAAAAATTTTTATTATAAAAATTCGACTTCTGAAGGCTTAATAAAAAATTTTTCTATTTCAGATACAAGAGACTCATGCTGTGGTGAACATGCCCAACTATTAAGTTTATCTCGATCTTGAAATTTCAAACATAGAGTTGGATTACCAGCGTTATCTAATTCTTTACTCAAACTAATAAAGCCATCTTGTTGTTGGCTCAAACAAGAAACTTTAGTATACCAGTCCTGGAATCTTTGTTTTCCTTCAACGGTTAAAAAATAAGTTACTGTTATGTTAACCATACTCAATCTCATAAAATTAAATGTTCAATTAATAAACTGTTTGGATAGGCTGTTATTTTTAAATGTATGGAATATATACTCTATTTTGTCATCCATTCCTTGGTGTTCAGCTACTTTCCAAGAGGGGATATTTGCTTTATCACAGCTCCAAATTGGATGTAACCCTTTTTTAATTAAATGTTGTATCAAATTATTGCATACAATAGTTGAAAGTTTTTTGCCACGATAGTTTTCATGAGTCACGGTTCCGATTTCGACCCAATTTTCTGCGATAACTCCATGTGCTTCACTTAAAGCAAGTTTTTTTTCCGGGTCCCACAATACAAAACCAATGCTGTTTTTGAGGTAATTTTCTGTATTGCCGTAACAACTTGTCATGAAGGAATTCCACTGACATAAAGACAATAGTTTTTCGTCTTTGATAGGCAATAACTCATATTCACTATCATTAATATAATTCTGGATTTGAGATTGACTACTTTTAAAACGATATTGGAATCGCTCAATAGGTTGAAACCCAAAATCAATAAAATTAATGTTTGCCTTATTGGTGACAGAAGGGCAAACCAATTTTATTAAAGGTTTTGTTTTCATTAAAGGTAGAAATTTTAAAAAAATTTCTCTACTTAATTCTCCTGCAATAAAACAATAAGGTAGACCCTTACATAACACTAAACAAACTGTAGGATTTATCTTTCTATCTACAAAAATTTTTCCCGGAATATTGTCTAAAATTACAGCAAGGACAAATGCTATATTGGGATAATCACTACCAAAAAAATTACGAACAGAATAATATTTTATGTTTGAAAGCTCAGTTATTTTCATGTTAATTTCTAACTATCATATAATTAGGACTGATTATAAGTAATTTAAACCTGACTTCTACTCTCAAATCGTGATTTTTCATCTTGTTTTTCGAAATTTAAAAATTTATTGAGAATGGCCTCGTAAATCGATTGGCCAAACATCGATGACAATATCATTATCTGTAATAAAGAATTGATCAAATAAGTTAATTGTGGGATCGCAATGAGGTAGAATTAATTCAATCACCTCTCCATTTGTTGGTAATCTCTCTTTGTTAGATGACGTTATTTTTCCATGTTCATCGCCAAATCCGCCCCAATCGTATTGAAGATTATTGTGGCTAATTATTTTAGGTTTTTGGTTAAAATCAACATAAATTGATTTTGTCCCTGCATCCACTGTTACATGCTCATAACGGTTGCTACTAATTACGGTTGTTAGCAGTGTCATTGATGGATAGAAGGTAGATGACAAATCGCTACCATTTTTGGACTCGATATCAGAATATTCGGTATCCATAACAACATAAGATCCGGGTTGAATTTCTGTTAATCTAGTAGAAGCAATGTCTATATCATAAGTACCTGTGCCGGCTCCTGTAAAAATTGGACAAGCAATACCGTGTTTTTCAAATAATTTCACGATATGACTACCCGCATTCATTATTTTTAAAGAGGCATCTCTACGATCATTATAAGATTTAATATGTTGTAAATTTCCCGCATAGCATTGAATTCCTAATAGATTTAATGCATCTAATTTTTTAATTTTCTTAGCAAAATCCAACGCATGATTTAAAGCAACGCCTGTACGCCCGATACCAGGATCTATATCCACTAATACATTGATTTTACTACCTATTGATTGGGCAGCAGCATTAAGATCTGCAATGTTTTTTTCGTTATCAACTACAACGATAATTTCAAGGGCGTTTTCCATGCAACGTAGTAATTTTTCTATTTTATTAGTTCCAATAATAGGAGAGGTAATTAAAATGTTTGATATTCCATTATCGGTTAATACAACTGCTTCTGAAACTTTAGCAACACTTATTCCTATAGCACCGTAACTGATTTGCATTTTAGCTATTTCAGTACATTTATGGGTTTTAGCATGAGGTCTAATATTTATCTTATGATTAATGGAATGAGATTGCATAAAAGCTAAATTACATTTTAATAAATTTATATCAATAGTTAAACAAGGGGTGTCTAATTCAGTTTTTTTTAATCCAATACAAGATTTTAACATTTGATAATTTAACCATAATTTAACTTATATTTTTGGACCAATTAAAAGCAGCTTTTTGAAGGCATCCACTTAAGGGCCAAAGCTTTCTAAAAGGGTTTCACACCTTTTAGAATAATCTTTCGTTCTTTTGCTACCTTTAAAAGGTATTTATTTCAATGCGATTATTCAAACCATAGTCAAAAATAAATAAGTTCTAATTTAGTAATGACCAGATTATTTTCTCAATAATTTAGACAAGAGAAAACTAGTACCTAAGGCTATTAAAAACGACTTAACGGGTTTAGCTTTCATATAGTTAATAACCTCTCCAGATGAGTGACATACATAGTCCGTAGTCTGGTTAATTTTTTTCAACCCTTCTTCATACATCTCGGATACCGATTCTTTGACTTGTTCCGTTTTGGAGTGAGTTGCATTTTTTGCATCGTTATATCTATCTGAAGCTTTTTCCTGTGCTTTTGAATATAAATCGTTTGCATCATCTTTTAAATTGTTTTTAGTTTTATCAAATTCATTCATTTTTAAATCCTTAAAATTAATTAAATTTTTCAGGATTCATACTAAACGGTAGTGAGATGACTGTAAATTGAATTTTCAGAATCCACGACAGAAGACTACAGTGGTCATTTACGTAAAGCCCTAATGATTTTTGAATCAGGCATACTTTGCAAAGCTGTCACTAAGCTCTAATTTAAATTTTCTAATGCCTCTATAAAGTTAAGAGATTTTCATTGCCGGTTCTGGGCTAGAACCTGAGGGATCGTCACCTTTTGTTAACACAATATGTTCCAAGCTAGCTCATCCCATGCTGTTTGTTGAATTTCCTTTAACTGAATAGTTATATC
>JACDHC010000150.1 GCA_013821245.1 Candidatus Nitrosopumilus sp. | reverse complement strand
GAAGTAATATTAAATAATAAAAATGGCAATTAATTATGAAAAAAATTGATCCCTTATTCAAAGTAAAACTAGCATTAGAAGGTAAACTGATTGATGATCATATATTCAATTTGATTATAAAAAGAAAAACAATAGTTGAAGATGGAATCTGCAGAATAAAAAAGCTAACCAATATAGAATTTCCTCAATATTTTATAGAGCCAGGTCTACTAATAGGAACCTCACCGTTAGAGTATGGGCAATTTTCAATAATATATGCAAGAACTATACCTATTTGTAATAAGGAAAACAAGATAGAAATCTATATACAATTATTTACGCCATTAATTATCTATGGATTAAGAGGAACAATACACTCAGTAATAGCTCATGAATTTTTGCATTACCTGGATTTATTAAATAAAATAATAAATGTAGAAATTACATCTGATACCCAAAATAATACTTTATTTGAAAACATTTTCTCAGATAATGAAAAACTATTTGATTATAATAGAGTTTTCAAAAAGGATAAATACTTAACCAAAATCATTACCAATAAATTTGAAAATGGATTCAATGATGAAAGATTAAATAACAAATCTATAAATTTATGGATTCAAAAGGGATTGCCGACTGAGAAATTGCCGATTGAGAGTAATCATATCAAATTATCGTTCTCTTCGCTGGTTAATACAGAAATTGATGAGGAAATCAAAAAAAAGATTGCCAATCTTTTATAGCAATATTATTAATATAAAAATTAAATCCAATATCTATTTAGATTTTTTGTTGTGTTCTTTTTTGAATTCAGTGTAACCACATCTTCCACAAGTGTAGCGGTCTTTATGGTCCGCCATAAAAATTCCCTTCCCACATCTTGGGCATTCCCTTTTTGCCCTGTCAACCGACTTGTCATTTACCGTATAAAATTTATATACACTTACTTGTCCTTTAGAATCTTTTGCCATTTTTTTATCTCAACCTCTTTTTTATTATTCTTGTTTTATATCTTATTTCTTTTTGGATTTTGCTTCTGCAGCTGCAGCTTGTTTAGCTTTTAATTTTATAGATTTTTCCTCATCGATTATTTTTTTGCGTTCATCTTTAGATAACGACCTTAGGAAAATATAACGTGGGATTTGTTTCTTTGCCTCATCCATGTCCTCATAATAATAAATTAATGTTAAAATATCCGGATTGCCAAATTCACTTTTTATAGAAACGGGTAATAAATTTTTTTTGTCTATTTTTAACTTATTAGCAATTAATTCGGTAGCATCTTGTCTTTTGACTGACCCAGATGCATTTTTGATAACAGATTTAATTTCACGTCTTTTTAAAAGCACGTTATTATTATCTTCCAACAATACAACTTCCAAACTCAAACTATGTTTATTCATAAAACAAACAATATATAGATTTCTAAAATTGATTTTTATGTAATGAAAAATATTAATTGAATTCGTTTGGAAACTATCAAATTGTTTGCAATAGACATTGACGGCACTATAACCATTAATGGAGAGGGGATGGTTAATTTAGAGATTTTATCTAAATTAAGATATCTTATAAATTTAGGTTATAAAATTGTGTATGTTACAGGAAGGTCCTCTGTAGAGGCATTTATTTTGTCGGTATTTGGAGGTACAACTAAAGTTTCAATTGGAGAAAACGGAGGAGTAATTACCAAATCACCCACACATCATATACTTTTAGCAGACAAAGAAAAATGTATAAAGGGATATCATCTCCTTGCAAATGAGTTTGAAAATATTGAAAATAAACAAGTATTTCCTCGAATGACTGAAGTTGTATTAACTAGGACATTTGATATCGATAAAGGTAATAAAATACTGAAAGACAATAATACAGATCTGGTATTAGTTGACAGCAATTACGCATACCATATCAATGAAAAAAAAATAAACAAAGCTTATGGGCTTAGGTATGTTTTGAACATGTTACAAATAAACCCGTCCGAAGTTGTTGCCATAGGAGACAGTGAAACAGATATACCCATGTTTGAATTATGTGAAAACAGCGTTACATTTGAAAGTTCCAACGTCAAAGTAAAAAAAATGGCAAAGTATATTGTGAATGGGAAAAATGGAGAAGGACTAATAAATGCATTAGATTTAATCATTAGAAAAAAATCAATTGATTGAAAATGGTATTTGAAATATTAAAAGAAGAAATTAGATATCAAATGAAACAAGCATTATTACATTATAACATTAACGAAAAGGACATAAATATTGAAATTACTGAACCCCCTTTGAAAGAGTATGGAGATTTTTCATGCAATTTAGCGTTCTTATTATCTAAAAACCTTAAAAAAAATCCTTTTGAAATAGCAAAATATATAGTAAATGATATCTTACCCAATTTTAAAGGTAAAGAAAATGAGAAATCGCTTATAAAATCCGTGTCTGTTGAAAAGCCAGGTTTTATTAACTTTACCATAGATATGAAAAAATTCTTAAAAATTTTCTTTTCAAATATTCAATCTATAACACAGATGCCCAAGTATGGCAACAATAAAGAATTAATACTAATTGAGCATACAAGTGTAAATCCAAATAAAGCTTTACATGTTGGACACATAAGAAACGCTGTAATCGGAGATTGTTTGTATAGACTGCTTTTATCAACTGGACACAATGTAAAGGTCCTGAACTATGTTGACGATTCAGGTCTTCAAGTTGCAGATATTATAACTGCATTCAAATACGCGAACATTCCATTTGAAGAAGAAAACATTCCCGGAATTACAAAAAAATTTGACCATTATTGTGGAAATTATGTTTATGTTAAAATCAATGAGTTGTATGCCACCAGACCGGATTTAGAAGTGAAAAGAAAAATTATTTTAAAGGAACTGGAAAATCCCAATGTCGAAATATCAAAATTTACTCAACAAATTGTGAAAAGAGTGTTAAGAGATCAACTTCAGACCTGCTGGAATTTAAAATGTCATTATGACATTTTAAATTTTGAATCTCAATTGATTCAATCGGATTTATGGGACAACATATTTAAAACACTAAAGGAAAAAAAAGTTATTCGGTTTGAAACTAGTGGTAAAAATGTTGGATGTTGGGTTTTTACCTCAAAAACAGAAGGAGACAAAGTTTTAGTACGAAGTGATTCAACAATCACGTATTTTGCAAAAGATATTCCTTATGCATTATGGAAATTAGGATATATTGAAAATCCTTTTGAACTTGAATTTATTTCTCAACAATGGGACAATACTAATTTGTACCAGACAACCATAAAAAATATAGAAAATGAAAAGTCTAATGTACATAGTTTAATTGATTTTGAGGTAAAAAAAGTTATTACAATAATTGATTATAGGCAAGAAAGACTGCAATCATTATTGGTTGAAATATTAATTAATTTAGGCATAGAAAAAACAAAATACAGTTACCTTGGTTACGAACCCGTCACATTGAGTAATAAAACAGCAGAATTATTTGGTTTTAGCCTAAAAAATAAAAAGTCTACCCAAATGTCTGGAAGAAAAGGAATTTTCGTTGAGGCAGATGTTGCACTAGATTTATTGATAAAAAAAGCCCATGAAGAAATCAATAAAAGAAATGAATACATTTCAGAAAGAGAAGTATCTCAAATTGCCAAAGAAATTGCAATCTCAGCAATTAGATATTACTTTGTAAAACATGATATTGGAAAAATGATTACATTTGATATAAATGATTCTTTGAGTTTGGAAGGCGATACTGGGCCCTACATTCAATATTCTTATGCTAGAGGTAAAAGAATTTATAATAAAATAGAAAATATAAATGATTATTTAGAAGACTATGCACTAACAGATTTAGATTTGACTTCAACTGAGATCGAATTGATTAAACAGGTGTCTAAATTCTCATCGACAATAAAAGAATCAGTCAACAATACAGATCCAAAGCTTGTTGCAAGATACCTTTTCGCAGTATCAGCTTTGTTTAATAATTTTTATGAAGGATCTCCAATTTTGAAAGAAACAGGAAATAAAAAAAATATAAGAATTAAATTATTATGTTCGACTCTTTCAATTATGGAGCATTGTATGAAAATAATTGGTGTAACACCTTTAGAAAAAATGTGAGCTAAAGATAATTCAGTATTTCAAAAAGATTAATAAACCTAAAAAAATCATTCAACTTAGTTTGATAGACATTTCTAACATTTTTGAAAGAGTATTATTACAATTACCCGGTTTGACACCTCAATATACAACTCATCCCCTTTTTCCCGATATGGTTACATCTGCAATTGTAGCTGCAATGATAGCTATTGGGCTAAATTACGGTATGGCAATGTTAAGAAGAAAAACTACAAACATAGAAAAAATGAAAACAGTCATGAAAGAAACAGGGGAATGGAGAAAAAAGTATACAGAAGCTATAAAAAAAAGGGATAAAGAACTTATAGAAGAACTGAAGAAAAAACAATCTCAAATGAATAAAATGAGCTTAGAACTTCAGCAGCAACAAATGAAACCAATGATGTTATACATGATACCATCTTTTATGCTATGGATTTTTGTTTTTCCATCCATTTTCGGGCAAGTCGTTGCTTTATCTCCAATCACCTTTCCTTTTCTTACCTGTTCAGAAGAAAATGTAAAATTGGATAACCCCACTCAGATTAAGGATAATCCCAATTCACCAGAAATTAAAACTGGACCTTGTAAAATCCCCGGTCAGATGTTTCTATGGGGTTGGTTTTTACTAGTAAGTTTTGCCTTTAGTGGAATCATTGCAAAGGTTACAAATACAAGCATACCAACGTTTTAGCCTTTCTTATACAACTATAACAAGTTAAAGAAATTAGCGCCATAAGTTAAAAGATAAATCTATTTATCTTCGATAGGAATTAGTTTATTTAAATGGAAAAGATTCTTGGGAGGAAATTGTTTTCAGAGAAACCTATAGACTCTTCCCAATCAAAAGGACATAGAATAACTGAAGAAGACATAAAGAAGGTTAATTTATTTAATAAAGGAGTCAATAAAATGTCTGAAGAAAAATTTGAAGAGGCTATTAAAATTTTTGATTTAGCTTTAAGAATTGATCCTCATTTTATAGATGCAATAATTAAAAAAGGGTATTCACATTTCCATTTAAATCAATATAATCTAGCAATAACATTTTTTGATCAGGCCCTTGAAGTTAACATCAACGATCCTGAAG
>JACDHC010000149.1 GCA_013821245.1 Candidatus Nitrosopumilus sp. | reverse complement strand
TACATCTACAAATATATCTTTAAAATCTTTATCTCCATCTAGTTCTATTTTTACACTATTGTTATATTCATTGGCACCGGATGTTGTCTGTATGTCATCAATTGTACTTAAGATTAGGTCATTCAATGTTACATATTCCTTGTGTAATTCTAATGTTTTACTTTCAATTTTTGTCACATCCAAAATATTTTCAGATAGTCTGTTTAACTTCTTTGCATTTCTTATTACAACGTCTAGTAATTCCATTTGCCCTTTATCTTTTATTTTATTCCTAAGATGTTCTGTCCGGCCAAGTATTGGTTGAATTGGATTTCTTAGCTCATGAGCTGCTACATTGATGAATTCCTTCTGCATTATGTCTGCTTTTTTTAACTTATCATTCAAAACACGTTCTTTCCATAGCAGTTCAAATATTGATTTATATGAATTAACACTGGATTTGCTGTTTGAATAAATTGTAAAACCTATGGCTTGCAGAAATATATCAGCATCAGGCTGATTAATCTCTGTACGAATATACCTTGAATTATCAGTTATAACCATACCAACAGAACAATCATTGCCATTAAGTATCCCTACTTTTGGTGCATATTTTTCTATTCTTTTTATGATATTGATATTATTTGCAGTTATGGGGCATATGATTTTTATGATTGCACCATTTATAGAGGCGTTGATAAGGTGTTCTACAACACCTAGTTTATCTATTCTTATCAATGCTTTGTCATTTGGAAGTAAAACGAGAGCCTCTTCCCTTATGGATGTAGTAATCTCCAGAAGAATTCTAAGGGCTTTCTCGTGATCAGTAATTACCTCAAGAAATTCTGGCTCCAATCCTTCTTCGATAACTTTAATCCTATCTTTTGCATCAATTCCATTATTCCATAACTCATTAAAAATAGAAACAAAATGGTCTATGTATGCTGGCTCACTGCTTACTAATAGGTTTTGCTTTGTGTCCCTGTCATTCTTATCAATACTATTATTTGACTTACTTTCAATTCCGTGTATCATGGCTAACATTTCTTTATCGGAAAGTGCAAAATCAATTGGCGGCATCTCTTTTACATGTCTTATCTGTACTCCTATCTTTAAAAATTCTTTAATCAAACCAATACTGTTCTTGTCTATAGTTGTGACCCACCTTACTCCCCGGTGTTCTCCGTTTCTATATCTATCCATTAGTTTTTTATATGTTTCAAAATAGTTGTTATAGGATAATCTTATACCGCTAAATCTAAAACAGACTAAAAATTCACTTGATTCCTCTATGATCTCTTTTTCTTTCTTTAATATGTCTTCATAATTCTTTAATACTTTGATATCTCTCAATACATTTGATAGATAATACCTCATTTCTTCATCTGTAAGAGATGATTGCACTCCAGACTTTTCTGTTAGATTTTCTTCTTGCTGTTTTGTAACTCCTAATACTTTTCTTTCAATCTCCTGCTTTAACTGAGTAGCTCCTATGTTAACTAACGATTTTGCCTGCTCCAAAGCTGTTTTTCTAATGGAAGTGCGTAACTTTGCATCTTGGGAAAAAAAATATGGCAGAAGCATATAATCCAAGACCAACTAAATATGAAAATAATAAAACCAATGAATGAGCAGCTACACCATAGGTTTGATGCAATGCAGAAACCTCATTTGCTATGCCTACTGTGGATATACCTACAGCTGTAATAATGAGATAATCTTTTACTTTAGCAGAACCTACTTTTTTCGCAATTACAAAGAAAGCTAAGCCAAATAAAAGACTACTGCCTATAGTTCCTGCTCTAAAAATAATTCTCATATAAAATCTGTAAACAGCGTCATTTGGTAATGAGATAATTAAGCCACTCCCAATGAGATACAATACTAAAGGAATAGCCAAAATAATCCAGTATTTCAAAGGAAATTTAAACATATTCTGACCAACTCTGATAATACTGGTGCAGCAAAGCAACAATGGCAATCCAAGTAAATAGATATGGAGGAACAGAAACTAAATACACTAAGAATTTATGTAGTGGTATCAGAGAGGTAGGAACCATATAAAATGTAGTGGTATCCTCATTCTCTACTTTATATTGTATCTGGCCACCATACTTTTCATCAACTTTGTATATGTATGATGACTTTGGTAAAGTTCCGGATGGAGATTTTTCCTCTATTACTTGTTGTAAGAGTATTTTATCCATAGCATCCACTAATATTGACATACTAAGAGTAATGGTTGCTAAACCAAATAGCAAAAGAATAACAGTTCTTTTATTGCCTGCTTTATACCATAAAAAAAACTTTAGGCTAAACAAACCTAATATCACACTAGATGATATAGAGGCGATCGCATTGACAGACACACTTTGAATTCTGGAATCCATGCAGAAACTGAAGGAGCCTGCACAGTTTATGCTATTGCTGTAAATTATAAATAATAAAATTCCTAATAAGGACAACTGAATTATTGTTACTGATATGTGTAATCTGTTTATAAAAGGGGATTTTTTTCTTAGATTGTGACTTATCCTTTTGATGTATTCTAAAAGAATCCAGGAACCTATTCCATACCCGCCTACTACAATCAGTAAAAAGACAAAAGTTTGTAAGGTGTTATCAAAAAAAATGATCTGACGAGTAAGAAGCAAAGACAATATTACAAAGACAATTAAAACAGCTGAAGTAAAAATTGGTATATGTTTACCAATATTACCAATATTAAAATAATTTAATCTATTACTAATATGCGTGCTACTGTGTACATTTGCCCATTATTATGTATTATTGTAATTGGACAACAAAACAATGAAATTTAATTTATCTTTCATACATGATGGTCAGGCTAAAGAATAGCACTAGCTATCCGAATTATTTAGATCCATGCGGAAAAGTTTCAAAACCAATTACATTTTAACTTTTAATTTAGAATGGAATTTTGTGTGTGCGTTGAAATTTTTTTTAAAATTGACTTTAAAAAGAAGTTGATCCTGAAGTTATTGACTTGGTATTTATATTTAATCTTCTGTTCTTTAATCTTATTGTTAACATTTCTCATCAATCATCATGTGTTCTATTTTCCGCTCTTTTTAAACTAGGTAGACGAGAAACTAGAATAAAATAACCAATTAAAACAAGCGCAATAAAATGATAATTAAAGCCAATTGCCATTCCAATGGCTCCAGAAAACCATACACTGGCTGCGGTTGTCAGATTCAATACCTTGTTTGGCTTATCACGTATTTCAGATTCTGTTCTGCCTTCAAGTTCACCCTTAAGTATTACCCCTGCACCAAGGAAACCTATTCCACTGACAATCTGTGCTGCGTTCCTTGAAGTAGAATTTGTGTCTACCATAGAAGACAAAAATGTAAAGATCATAGAACCTCCGATTACAAGTGAGTGAGTTCTTACTCCCGCAGGCTTACCTTTTGACTCCCTTTCAGACCCTATAACAAAGCCAGCAAGTAATGAAATGCCCATATTGATTAAAAAAATTAGTTCAATACCTTTAAAGAACGCCTCAATCATGTTGTACTTAAAAGGTTATTGCCTTTTATATTAATCAGAACTAGATTAACAAAATTATATATTCAAATAGATCTTGATTATCTAGTTACGGTTGCAACGAAGACATAAGCATCATTGGAATGCATCAAATATCTTCTTAATTTAGGGCTGTATCTGTTGTCTTTAGTTTTGTCAAGTGACCTGTTTATTGGTTCATTCAAATATAGAGTTTTGATTGTTTTGGTTATTGTTAATATTGGTATTAGTTTCTTAGGTGTATTTACAGTAGTCTACTGCGTTGTTATTGTTTTTGTTTATTGAGTTCGCTGAAGTTTCAGATTTAAATGTCATCACAATTTAAGTTACCTGGATGTATAAGCATTGGTATTTATAAGATTTAAAACCATAAATCTCCTCAGGTATTTTTAATATTAGGTTATTTAGAAAATTAAATACCTTAATCATATTTACAAAAAAAGGGGAATACTTTTCAACAACTAATTCGTATTTTCAAACTACATTTTACCACTATAGATTTTTTATTTATGATTTAATGCAATCATCTTTTCTGAGAAGATTAAAACTCACTAGGGAGCCAATTATAATTTATCTAGAAGATCAGGTCCAAATCATTGCTCATTGGATAGGATTTACCATCTCGTTTTGTATTACATAACTTTGCCTCATTTATTAAACGGATAATTGGGGGGTTGGGCGCATTGCTATCGCATTCCTTACTATCTTTTTTGCTTCTTCCAGCATCATATACTTTAAATTTGGATGTGGTCTTGTTGAATCTTGGATTACATTCTATGGTCTTCATAATGAAAACTTAAAGATTCTATCTATATTAAAAAATGATATAAGAATTGTATTAGACCATATCAAATGCTATTCCTTGTTCTGGTGTCTCTGTGACGAAAATTGCTGAATGATGACTATTTAATATATCTTCTAACCATTTTGCATTAGTGTTGGTTGGGATTTTACGAACATCATAAGTACATAATACAATACCATTAAATTGGTCAAACTTGGAATGAAGATTTTTCTCTATTTCCAAATTAGCTTCTATTTGCTCTTTTGTATTTATAACATCAATTAATCTTCCCACTAAACGATAAGGTGGCTTTAGTCCAGAAAGTATTTTTTCCATAAACTCATCAAATCCTTTCATCACCCCTTTTTGATAATCCAAAAGGTTTGGCATCTTGTATATGTGTAAAAAGCCTTTTTCATAAAATGTATCAACATCTATACCATGACTAATCATTTCATTTTCAATTGAGGATATATTGTCATCCTGAGTGATATAGATGCAGTTTTCGATATTCAGCAAGCCGTTTTTAATAAACTTAAACTGAATCTTTTTGCTATATTCGTGGTTTTCGTAATAAAGCACAATGTGTTTGTAGTTGCAGTTACTTAACGAATCAATAAAGAATAATGGGGATGTATAAATATAATCCTGATTATTTACTTTATTAAAATCCGAAGTAGACATACAATTAGGCCTTCTTAATACGTTACTGACATACCATAATATATAAACATTATCAATAGGTTATGCGGCTCTGTTCACTTAAGAAATAGATTTTCTGAATTGCGGCCTGCAACAATAATATTTTGATATGAAAACAAATTAATTTTGTGGATTTAAGATTGATTTGGTTTGAAAATGAATCTATATACCAC
>JACDHC010000148.1 GCA_013821245.1 Candidatus Nitrosopumilus sp. | reverse complement strand
GTCAAAAACTTCCAAGCAGGTATCCTCAACACTGGTGGGTCAGATAATGAGGTCTCCAAAGTAACCTTCACAGGAAACCAGATTGCAATATTCAACACCGGAGCCATAAACACCAACATCGAGACAAACAACATGTTCTCAAACAGCATAGGTGTGGCATCCCACTCATCCAGCGGGACAACAATGCACCAGAACATGCTCACCGACAACCAATTGGCGGGTGTGACACTTGTGAACTCTGCTGAGAACGTCCTTGACTTCAACACAATAACAGGCTCGGTTAACGGTGTGTTCTTGGATGGCCAAAGCACCGAGAACAACGTGAACACAAACACCATAGTGCAAAACAGCGGAGTGGACATCAACAACGGCAATGGCCTTCCAACCAACATAAACGAAAACGGGTTCACCGACAACCTCTGCCATACATCAGTGCCAGACGGCCTGTGCATTGGCAGATAAGCCCAAAAAAAATTTTTCTTTTTAATTATTTTCACTTTGCATAGTTATAACAACCAAAACTTAAAAAAAAGGATTTAACTTGGCATAGTAATAACTTTTTGTAAAATTTTTTCCTTTATGTCACCAAACCCAGGTCATATCAATGAGGGACGCAATTATTTTTCATTAAGCAACAAAAGGCATAAAAAAGCATCATATTTTGTGACAGCATCAAATAAAAAAAACATTCGCCACCACCCGTAAAGGCCCAAGAAATGTCAAGAACTGCTATTTCTATCCCTAATTTGCATCTAGAATGTACCGTTAAAATCTTGTATATACGACCAATAAAAACAATGCAGAAAATTTGTCATATGAAGAGGCTTTTAATGTCCCTACAAAAGAATGAACGAATAAATCTGATTGGAGATTTATTTAAGCTTTAAGCAATTAAAAAAAGATTATCCATATGGCATATGCAGGAATTAAGTGATGCTAATAACTACAAGAGCATTGTAAGGGACAGCATTCTGCTGCTACAGGAATTTAAAATTTAAAATTATGATACCGTTCTTTTCATACATTTAACAAGACAATGAAAATATAAATTTAAAGTATAAAGTGCCTAAAATAAATATACAATTAGCAAATAGTACTTGATGGATACGGATAAACACTCAGCATCAGAAATACAGAGAGTATTACAGTTCAAGAATATCGCAGTAGTCGGAATGTCAAAGAATGAAGAGAAACCCGCACATTTTGTACCAAAATATCTAATTGACCATGGGTATAATGTGATTCCAGTTAATCCAACTGTAAATGAAATCCTTGGACGAAAATCATATCCCGCTGTGTCTGAAATACCTGAAGACGTGGATGTTGTTGAGGTATTTAGGAGGTCAGAGGATGTACCATCATTAATAGATGATGTAATAACGAAAAAAGGAATAAAGGTAATTTGGATGCAATCAGGGATTTACAATGAAGAAGCAGAAAAAAAGGCAAAAGAAATTGGTATAGATGTGATATTCAATAGGTGTATGATGGTAGAACATAGACAATATTTGCAATAGCAAAGAACATCACACAAAACAACAGATTCCCTTTCAAATTATAAAAATGCCCAAAACCATATCAATATGAAAATAACAATCAAAAGTCGACTCCAAGGATATACAGTCTGATCACTAATTTCACAATCACCGTCAGATATCACCCACCTAGCCTAGTTTTTGGCTAAAGTCAAGAATCTCAAATAAAACAAAAACCATAATTTCATTTTTTGTGATGGAACTTATCACCATGGTTCTGGCTTGCCATCGTAAAAAAACCCCCCACTTGGACCACTATCCGGTAAAGTGGCCGCCCACACAATGCCCTTTGCGCCTTCTTCCACAGGCCGTCCACCACGGCCACCCAAGTCTGTTGCGAACCAGTTGGAAAAAAAAGAGGGTCACATATCTTTAAATGGAAAGATTGGTTGTTCTGGTTTTCCATTAAATTCCCCCATACAAAAGCAAACACACACAAACCATAACGTCATATGGACATTACGGAAAGGCAACTTGAATTACCCGAATACAGTATAGCCAACATCAACCCACAGATTAAAACATCCACAAACAGCCCTCTGCAGTCATTGTCAATGCTGTTACCGGTTCCGGAGGATATTGCAAAAGGGACTTGGCGTCGCACAGGGTCATTTGTTTGACGACAGTTTGTTTAGGTCCAAAGAATCAAGATTGGATTCTGGAATCTCCTTATGGATAACCGTTTCAAAATCCTCCCTGTTGTCATACAGTTCCGAAAGAAATTCCACACCAGCGGCATATTCGTCACTGTCAGAGTTGGCTATCTGAATGTCACGCTCCATCCTGTTTCTCACAGAACCCTCAGGTCCCATCAACAATATATGGTCCTTAAAGAAGATTCCCATTTTCATGGTCCAAAGCGTTGAGGAATGCTTCTGGAATGCATTGCGCGCAAAATCTATCGGTACAAAGTACAGGTTCACCTGATGGTCCCTGTGCCATTTGATAAAGAGCCATAGGTTTAGCAGGTTTTCGTGGTTTAGTTTTTTGTTGTTGTTTTTGTTGTTTTTGTTTGGGTACATCTTGTCCCTCAGATCATCCAAATCCGTCAACACTATTCTGCAGTTATGGTAATCAGTTCCCCTTCTGCCTCTTGTTGCGTGGTTTGACTGGACCAGTAGCCTTTCATGCAGTTTCAGGTAAAATACCCTGTCCTTGTAGAATTCAATTGGGTTGAACGTAATGCCCGAATAAATCTTGTTTTTTTGAAACAGGTATCTGCTTATTATCTCCTCCTCTTCAAAGGTAACAGATGTTTTTGCGACAACCAATCGCCTGTATTTTGTGGACAGGTCCAAGATTCCCTTGTGGAATTCAGAGTCGAATTGGTCATAGTAGTCTACGTTCTTTAGGATTTCACCTATTTTGTTTGATTCCGTGTCCAGTATCTGCTTTATGTGGGAGACGACGGAGTTTTTTAGTGGTTCGCCAAATAATACCGACGAGTTGCTGATTATGGATATGTAAAGCCCTATTATTTTGTTCAAGTCAAAGAAAAGGTTCTCGTATTGGGTGCATATTTCCCCATTTCTTTTGCTAACCAGTTCACCTATCTCTTCTTTTTTGTTCTGTATCAGCAATTCAATGAATTTTCCAATTGGGGCGTTTCCGCACATCTCCTTTAGTTTTTGGTGAGTCTCCTTTTTTACGTAAATCTCCTTCAAGTCCTTTCTACCCACATATTCATTATATGGTACGTAAATAAATCATTTGGTACGTAAATACGGCAATAATATAAGCATAAATTTATTAAATAATCATTAATCCTCAAAAGTACGTATAAATGATTTAATATCGATATTATTTACGTAACCCATTATACCAGTATGGCAATGTTCTTAAACATTAGGTCAAAGTCATGCGGCAGACATGCATCCGATGTCCCCAGTGGCATACCCGCCCCAAAATCTTTATTGGGGTATACAAATCCAACAGAGTCTCCAAAACAAATGAGGTGCTCCCATCCATTTGAGATTTTTTTCCACTCACAAAAACAACTACGAATCTACTATCGGTTTATTGGATGGAAAAGCAGAAAAAACAGAAAAAGCCAGCATCACGCATGAAAAGGTTTCAGCCGTTTTTGGTATGGATTATTCAAAGATACACTCCAAAAAGGTATTGGAAAAACTTGTGAGACTGCAAAACTATTCCTATCCACAAGCTGCAAAGACAAGGCTTAAGGAAAAGTTTCCCTTTACCGATATGGATGAGGAAAATATTGATCTGTGCATAATAGAGTTCAAAAAGTATATCGCTCTCAGAATAATAAGGCGCTACGAGAAGAACAATCCTCACAAGAATAACGATTCTGCTAACTCCAATGCCACCGTGGCAATGACCAGCGAGATAATAGATGAGGTATGGCACAGCCTCATTTTGTTTACAAGGGATTATCATGAGTTTTCCTTGTTGGTGTATGGCGAGTATTTGCATCACCTGCCCTCAATCGCGACATATTCTTCACCCATTACGGATAATGATGTAAAGGCATTCATAAAGGCATACAAAGAGTATTTTGGACCCATTAGCCCAATATGGTATTACAAAATAAACAAAAACTCAAAGGACAGCTTCAAACACAGTGTATCGGGCATAGACAGCAGCGATAGCAGCAGCAGCAGCAGCAGTAGTGTATCCAATAATAACATGACAGATGGAGACACATTTTCTTTCACACATGGAGATTACCTGCAGGGCCCACAAAATCCTGACCACCGGCCGGAGAATATGTTTGCTAGGATTGATGCCAATACCTTTTTGTATTATCTGAGTAGAGATTCTGAGATTTATGCGGCAGAGTCAAGCCTGCAAATGTTTGGTTTTGCTGATGATGGCAATATGGCTTACACGTATTCAGAAGATGATGACGATGGTGGAAGTGATGGTGGAAGTGATGGTGGAAGTGATGGTGGTGGCGGCTGTGGCGGCTGTGGCGGGTGCGGATGAATTTGATTTGTGCTGTTCCTTTCGGGTCTTTAGTTCAGGTCAAATTCTCCGAACTCAAAATAACCAACAATTTCAATTATTTCAAACATATGCATCATTTATTTTTTTTGGTTTTGAAATAAAAAGAATCTGCCAAGTATTTCATATTGATAGTAACAAAAATGAAAGGAGCAAGCGCGTGTTGATTATGGTAAAGGACATACCGCAGCACAACAATCTTTTCAAAATTCAATAGCGTTGACATAATAAGGATTTGCTACACACCCAGCAGCAGTATTAAGGTCCAATCACAAATGCGAATCTATAACAAAAAAATCAACAGCCAAAGTTAACCTTAAATAAATAATGTCAACCAAAAGGTAATAGGTCTTTAAGAATTCATCATCATTAGACAGAATCCTAAAAAAGTCAAAGATGTGTGCATGGCGGCATATACAAAAAGCAGATCCAAACCAAACACATGTTTTCGCTTGTTGTTATTCTATTTCACAACAGTTTGTTGATTAATCATAACTATTGAACAAATTAACACATTATGCTATCTATTATTGAAGATGGTAAAAATAAAACAAGGAGCTGACAACCCTTGTTATAGTTCCTTAACGAAGGTATGGTATGGACATAAAAAATCTTCTAAAATCAAATATATGGTCAATAGGAATGATTGGGGGCATAGTTCTGATAAGTAGTGTGTTTTTCATACCCCTTACACC
>JACDHC010000147.1 GCA_013821245.1 Candidatus Nitrosopumilus sp. | reverse complement strand
ACTTTAGCAGTGATCATAACAAGCTATAATTCTATCGAATTTTGGGATAGGCTCTAATTTTTTAATTTTTATAAAATAATATTACGGTAAAACCAATGTGTAATGACCCTATTTAAGAACATTCATAGAGATAATTGAATTTATTATTTGTGTATTAGCACCTGTATGTATCCTCATTTCAACTATGGTGTACTATGAATGATAACAAAGGGTTTTAAGGTTTCTTCTTAGTTTTAAGATGGTATGAGATATACTTTGTTAGTCAACATATGATGATGAGTATAAAATTTAATACAGCATTAGTTTTTACGATTGCAATCATTTTAGCAACAGGAATTGTTGTATCAACAAGCTTAAATTCCGCATCATACGCACAAAACACTAACAAATTCAATGCCAAACTGTCAGGTCAAGAAGAGGTTCCACCAACACAGTCAAAGGCTACCGGTATGGCAGAGTTTACACCATCTGGCGAAAGTGTTTCATATACTGTTAATGCTACCGGTATTCAGGGTGTAACAGCAGGTCATATCCATAGTGAAGAAAAAGGCAAAAATGGTGAGGTTGTAGTAACATTGTTCAAATTTGACTCTGCTCAAAATCAAGTTTCTGAAAACGGTACAATCACGGCAGACAAACTGGAGGGACCAATGAAAGGAAAGACCATTTCAGATTTGCAAAATGCAATGAAAAATGGAACTACATATGTTAACATACATACTGAACAAAATCCAAATGGTGAAATAAGGGGGCAGATAATGAGCTCAACCCCTTAAATTTTTTTTGTAAAAAAAACCCACAGACAGATAAACATTCAAAAATTAAGATAATGCCCATTACGTTTCCAATATTGTTTATAGCATTGTATTAACCACACTCTGGTAAAACTCACTATATCTTTATCCTTGCTAACGTTATTTTTTGTTATTTGAGGGAGAAAACAAGGGATTACCCTATCTTTTATTTATGATTGAAAATAGTTACTAATTAAAGGCGATTTATACAACATAGTCGCAATTTGGAAATACTTTTTTATACTATTGAAGGAATCACTGTTTAATGAGATTAAAAGAAAGGAAAATTGTAATATTTTCTATTATTGCAATTTTGCATTAACAATAACAACATCCTCACTGTTTCTAACACAGATATCCAAAGCGCAGATGAATGGAGAAATCACACCTTCGCCTCCATCAATAGGTGCAAAGGTGCCTCTTACTTACTTTGGTCCTTCCCCGTCTGAAGTCGATCCTCAACTTATAGGTCCTGTTAAATTGCTTAAAGCAGGTCAAGTTGACTTGAACACAAGCACGGTGACACTTCCACTTTATCAAGGTCAGATAAAAACAAATTCTACAGAAGGTAATGGAATGAAGAAGATATGGTATATCCTTACTGATACTACAGATAAAGGTAACGCTGAATCATTGGGTCTGAATTGGTCACCAAAGTTGACTTATTCTCAAGTCGGTAACGCAACCCGTGTAGCAACATTGGAAAAGAACACCACCCTGACATTTAATTCAGGTACAGTTGACTTTAAGCCCAACCGTACATTGGTTCCAGGCGATTCACCTAATGCCTTCCCACCCAAGGTAGCTAGTGCTGGTTCAGTAGGAGATAATGATTATAGCCCTCTTGTACGCATTCAGAATGCTGGGAATCAAATCTACAATGCTCCAATCGTAGCATATAATGTTGAGGCCAAAGATATATCGTTTTGTAACGGCAATCCCGATCATAGTCTTGTTCATGACAAAGTTGTAAAAATCTGTCCAGAGAATATGACAGTAACATTAAATCTAACTTCAGGTTTCAGTTTTTCTCGACCTGTTTTATATCTGAGCCTCGAGGCAAGTGATTCTATTACTGCCACACTTGAGGGAGCTACTGTCGCGCCTATACTTAACGAAATAACAACAGGTCATGACGATAGTGCATTTAGCGCTGTGGAGCGACTCTTTGCATTTGCAAATGGACCCACGGGTAAAGACAATCCACAACGCCAAGGACTAACAAGTGCAATCGTGGATAATGCAAGTTCACCATTGAATGTATTAGGCGGGGTGCCTACAATCACATTGGACTATAGTCCTATTTGGGATGTTAATCTTGGTGAGTGGACTAAACAAGCCACAGATAATGGATACAAATCTAGACTTACTCAAGAATTCCAGATTCTTAGTTTTGTTGAGCAAGGGTGGATTACAGGTCCTGGAGGAAAACCGATTGGATCTACAGGTTCCGTAGTAAACTGTCCAATAGTATTCCGTTTACTGTAAGAATATAACATCTCTTATTTTTAACAAAACAAAATAAAGAGCAAATATGAAGTGACTTATAACCTTAAATCAATTATTATAAACAAATAAAAAAAGATAATAGTATTTATTGAATAATTTACCTCATTTTTCATTTATATGTCAATAAAAGTATGATATCTTGATAATTATTAAATTGCCTGATCCTAACGCCAAGCGATTACTTTGGTTTCTTTTTGCGGGATCTAAGGGAGGCACCAATAGAATAAGGATAATTGATTTGTTAATAGAACATCCATATAACACAAACCAGCTTGCTGAAGCACTCAAAATAGATTACAAGGCAGTACAGCATCACATATCAGTATTAGAAAAAAACAACTTGATTAGCAAAGAGGGTAAAAAATATGGCATTTTATATTTCATCTCAAACTATTTGGAATCAAATATCGAATCATACAATAATGTAAAGCTAAAAATAAATTCTAATAATAAGTCTGGGAAATAATCTATATGATTATAATGTCTATGTGTGTAGATCTGGACAAAAGCAAATAAGCCCTCTTCTATAACTATTAATTATACAATGGATCCCCTAATGCTATTAACTGCAGCAATAAGCCTGATAAACTTGGCCATCTTGACCGTCTTGTTGTTTGTATATGTTAGAATATACAAATCGAGCAAAGCAGTTTTTACTTTGGGGCTGATATTTTTTTCAATAATGATGGTGTCACAAAATGTAATAGCAGTATATGCTTATTTTGCGATGGCTCCGTTATACTCTCCGGAATTATATCCCTACATTTTGGGAATACATATTACCGAACTTGTGGGATTAGCTGTATTACTAAAGATTACATGGTCGTAGGAATATGCCTACATTTCTTAGTTTTATCAATAATATTGTATATGAGTTGAATATTTTGATGAGAATAGACAAAATAACTAACATCCGTATCTTTTATCGTTTAAATTAAGAATGAGTAATAGCAAATAAATCAGAAGTTAGTAAATTTAGACGAGTAACACAAAGACGTCATTTTAATATGATATATGAAGCAAAACTTGATTATGCAATTAATTAATATCTTGGTTATAAAATATTTGGTTATTCTATACATTTATTATATGGATACAAGGTAACAGAGAAATATTTCTATATCTTTAATTCTGCACTACCAAATAGAACTGAGAATGCCCTACACCATATCAAGACGGTATCATACTTTGACAAATCTGTTCCCAATGGTATATTGTAATTTTATATACTACCCCTTATTTTTATATATTAAACAGATTTATTTTGATTATTTAATGAGGTTTTGTTATGTTATATTCCTAATGGTAACTATAAAATAAATAAATTTTGTGAATTATGATATACATATTTTTAAGATGTTATTTTGCCGCATTGGATAATATTTGTTTCTTAAGATATATGAATATCATTATTTGAGTAGAGTTAAAAAGACACTATTAATCATATTTAAATGAACATTCCTTAAGATGAGAAATAAATAATTTAAATAATTCATAGAATTTGGATCTAATTTGGAAAAACTTTCTTATACTAGTGAAAGAAATCAGCTCCAATGAGATTTAAAAATAAAGAGATCTTGAGGTTTTTTATCATTTCAATTTTTGCATCAACAATAATAACATCCTCATTGTTTCAAACTCAAATATCTACGGCTCAAAGGCCAGATAATATAGCACCACCACCACCATCAGTAGGAGCAGGTGTACCTCTTACATATTTTGGTCCATCTCCATCCGAGGTCGATCCTCAACTTATAGGTCCCGTTAAACTGCTTAAAGCAGGTCAAGTGGATTTAAATGCTAGTACAATTACCCTACCATTATACCAAGGCCAGGTAAAGACAAATTCTACAGAAGGTGATGGAGTAAAGAAGGTCTGGTATGTCCTTACGGATACTTCAGACAGAGGTAACGCTGAATCATTGGGTCTTAATTGGTCCCCAAAGTTGACTTATTCTCAAGTTGGCAACGCAACACGTGTAGCAACCATAGAGAAGAACACCACTCTAACATTTAATGCAGGTACAGTTGACTTTAAGCCTAACCGTACATTGGTTCCAGGAGATGCTCCTAATGCCTTTCCACCAAAGGCAGCTACTGCGGGTTCAGTAGGAGATAAAGATTATAGTCCTCTTGTACGCATTCAAAACGCAGGCAATCAAATCTACAATGCCCCAATAGTGGCATATGATGTTGAGGCCAAAGATATATCGTTTTGTAACGGCAATCCGGATCACGGTCTTGTTCATGACAAGGTTGTAAAAATTTGTCCAGAGGAGCAGACGGTGACACTTAAGTTAGTTCAAGGTCTTAGCTTTTCTCGTCCTGTTCTATACCTGAGCCTCGATGCAAGTGAGCAAACTACTGCTACACTGGAAGTTGCTACCTTTGCTCCTAGACTTGACGACATTCAAACAGGTCATGATGACAGTGCCTTTAGTGCTATCGAACGACTCTTTGCAGTTACCAATGGTCCAACAGGCAAGGACAATCCGCAGCGTCAGGGACTCAATAGTGCAATAATTGATAATGCAAGCTCACCGTTGAATATCTTTGGAGGTATACCTACTATCGCATTGGATTATAGTCCTCTTTGGGATGTTAATCTTGGTGAGTGGACCAAAGAAGCTTCAGATAATGGTTATAAATCCAGGCTTAATCAGGAATTCCAATTCTTGGACTTTGTTGAGCAAGGGTGGATAACAGGTCCTGAAGGAAAACCATTTGGCTCGACAGGTAATATCGTAAATTGCCCGATAGTGTTCCGTTTCCTATAGAAATAGAAACTTTTTTTTCTTTTTTTTAGTTTAATATTATCTATATTCAGAAAAAGAGACTTAGAGCCTATCCCAAAAACCGATAGAATTATAGCTTATTTCCATCACTATTCAAATGTGTCCTGCACCCAT
>JACDHC010000020.1 GCA_013821245.1 Candidatus Nitrosopumilus sp. | reverse complement strand
TATTAGGAGTACCCGGCAAGGCTATAGAGATTCGGGCGGATTACAATATTATAAACAGCTTTATCTTGTTGGTAGGTATCAATTCATACACACTAAATCATATCTTGAAAAGTTAACAGGAAACTCCTTTAATCACCAATATTTTAATAAAACTATGACAGAAGGTCAGCAAAACAACAATAGCAATAATCCAAGTGACATCACGGATGCCTCCATTTCCAAAAAGGAAGAGGAAGAGGAACAAGAAAAGAAGAAAAAGTTGCTTATAGAAGAAAAGCAGCCGGAGGAACAATTACCAGTTGGAGAAGGACATGAGACAGAAGTTGTAGAAGAAAACAAAGGTTAACAACAAAAATGGTGGCATGTTTAAACTATAGTAGATGTTTAAAGAATTTGAATTTTATAAAACCACCATAAACCATCAAAGAACAATTATTGAATAACCAATTCAACATATACAATATTGACAAAATCATAAATATCTTTTTCAATGTTTAAGGTAATTGAAAGAAAAAGGGCAAAAGATCATCTGACCCATTATGCACTAAAGGGACATGGACATTCCCCTTAATTATGATGCAATACAGGACCTTCAGCTTATGTTCCTGCAATGTCAACATACATTAATTACATGTTTGGGATTTCAATAGGTAGTACTTAAACCCTTATCATAATGATTACAATTTCTGTGTTGATTGGATTTAAAGGCACTATCAATCATCTGATGCTTTTAATTTATACGGTCAAACAAACATACATGCATAGGACATTCAATGCAAAAATGGATGGAATGAGCATCATATTCATGTTATTTCAGCACCACGTTTATTTTATTTTTATAAAATACAACAACATGAAAACTAAACAATCGTAATTTCGTTAATGGAGAAACTAAAATAAACATAATATCTTCTTTATGTATCGGATGAAAATTGGCATAATATCTGATACTCATGACGATATAGAAAATGTTCAGGAAGCTATACAAATCTTTAACAAAAATAAGGTAGATTATGTTATTCATGCTGGAGACTATGTCTTTCCCGGCATAATTAAAGAATTTAAGAATTTAAATGCAAAACTCATCGGAGTTTTGGGTAACAATGATGGGGAAAAGGATGGGATATTAAAATCATTTATTGAAATAGACGGTGAATTTAAAGGAGATCTTGGGGAAATAGAAATCGATGGGATAAAATTTGGAATATACCATGGCACAAATAGCAGAATAAAAGAAATCATTTGTCGCAGTCAAAAATATGACATATTAATATGTGGACACACCCATAAAAAAGAACCACAAAATTCAGGAACAATAAAAAATAATAAAGAAACAGTTATTTTAAATCCGGGTTCGGCACACAGAAAAAGCGTTAGCATATCGCGTTCTTTCGAGGATACAGGTCAAATAATACTAATCAATACCGAAAACAAAACATATGAATTTGCATATCTTTCCAAATAAGTTATTTCCTAAGATAAATCATATAGAGAGCAAAGAAAAGAAAAGCAGATCAATTTATAAAATTTTTTTTCTGGCTCTACTAACCAAATTAAAAACCACAGATTTATGATTTTATATTACCTCGTATGCCATAGTCAGGATAACAACAAAGGCCAAAATCAAAGCAGATTCCATAACCAATCTAGATGAAACTAGCTATAACTATTGAAATTTCCATATTAATACACATATGAACAGATAAATAACTCAGAATCACTAACCAAGGTTTATTTTTCTGGTCCCAAAAAAACATCGGCATTGCAATATAGTTTTTTCTAAAAATCAGATTATTTTATTTTTTTCAACATATTTAACATAATAAAGTAAATGTTATGATGACCTTTTCTTTCTGACAATTTTTTTTGCTTTTTGGGCATCCAACTCGACTTCGTCATCGATCATTGGTTTGGTGGATGGATTTAATTTTGCTACTTTTGGTATTGCCATTACAAAGTGAATGTGAAAGCAGGAAAATGATTCGCATAATGAGCAATAAAGTTTATTATTGTTAAAATAAATTTCAGCAGTTTTATTTTCCTTAAAATCTTTTATATAGATTGTATCTCTACTACAGCCATCTTCCGATAAAAATGGAGCATAATGTTTTAGAAATTCATCCTTTTCTAGAATATCATGAAGCAGATCATTAACAAAACCTCCAAAGTGTTCATTAACAAATGGTGATTTCTTTTTTTCCTCCATCCATTTTGCCTTTAATTCTTTAACCAAATCTACACGTAACGTGATCAGTTCAGAACGTTTTGATCTAGGCATGTTAAATAATAATATATATAATCATACCATATTTATAACTATTATATCTATTTATATACAGTATATTACATGTATACACTGCGTAATATATATTAACATGGTTGACAAGTAAATCCTATGAATAAAAAACAGATTAAAGAAAAAAAAATAATGGGGTGTTCACCGTATCCTCTCAATATAGAAAAAAAGATCACAAATATGAATTTGTTTGATATTTTTTGACAGTAGAGTGTGTGTGTATTAATTGTATTCACCGAATAATAAAATAAAAAACGATGCAACATACTCCACCAAATTCATTAGTGCATACGAGGAACTAATTGACAATAACAGAAAATTATTTAACATTCCATCCATTGATGATTTTTTTCACTTTCAAGATAAGAAAAACATCAGTATCATCAATAGATGTAAAACAACACATTTCTTATATCACCTTATTTCAAAATTATGCATACAGTATTCAAAAAATAACCAAAACAATAAAACAATTTTGATAGATGGAGGCAGCAATAATTTAGGATGCCTTTATATCGATTTGATAAAATTATCTGTTAAAGAACAATTTAACACGAATCAACTATTAAATAACATAATACTATCAAGGGCATTCACGTTCTATCAATTAGCAAATGTTATCATCAATGAATTACCCATATTGATTCAAAAGCTAAATTGTAAAATACAAATAATAGTTTTAGATATACTTGACACACTATTTTCCTCATCAACCAATAAAGTTAAATCAAAATTAATAAAAAATGCGTCAGACATCAAAGAGGATAAAATAAAGCTGCTAGATGAGATATTGCAGAATATGATTAGTTTCTCAAGATACTGTTTTTCAATACTTGCTTTCACTGACTTTAGGAATATACTTAATAAAAGCATATTTTCACGCTTTAATCAAATATTGGAAATAGTTAGTATTGACAATAATCAAAAAAACGACAATAAAACAATGCTCCATATGAAAACGACTCATACTAAAAAGTCATTGATTTCTGACAGCATTTTAGAAATTGTGTGATAGAAGGGAAATATACTGGGCAGAATTATTCCTTCTTTTAGACCATTAGTTAACATAGAAGAATTAAAATGCAAACAATTTAGGAAACACCTCTGCAGGCAGGATAAAAGAAATTGCAATCAGATGTCCCCCATTCCAAAACTTTATTGTCATTCCCTATCGAATCTAACAAATCCATTAACAATTCGACTCATTTTCATGTCCATCCTACGTCATAATGAAAAACACTACAATCGATGATAATAATAACAACAAATGACAAAATAGAAACACGGCAAAACGATATTGGACAAGAGTTATTTAAAGACGAAAACTATAGGCAGATAATCGAAATCGGGTAAATTCACTAACTGCCTATATGAAAAAGATCATGACACATTTAAAAAAACGATAAAAGACGGTTATTTTAAATATTTGAAATCAATAACTTCAGGTAAAAAAGAAAAAGTTGAGCCATGTTGACCCAATCACTTTTAATGTCATTTGTTCTTCATCAACAAAAACAAATTATAATGCACAAAGAAATGATACACTAGTGGCTTGGAAGCCATATACTTCAGAGATATTCAAAACATTTGCAGATTTATCCAACGCAGACAGAGGAGGATTTATTTTTGAATCAAGACAAGGAACATATCAAAAAGTAGCAGAATTAGATTTTGTTTCACTCTATCTAAACATAATGCAGAAGAATAACATTTCTTCTGATACCATTGTTTGTGACTGTTGTTGTAATGATCTAAACAACAAGGTTGCAGGACTCGAACAACTACATCATATTTGTAAGAAAAGAATGGGCATAGTTCCTACTTCTTTAAAACTGATTTTGGAAAGGCGTTTAGAATACAAAAATAGAAAAAACAACAACTCATTAAACATTAACTATAAAAGTTGTTGCATGTAGGCGAAGAAATTAAATACATCATCACATATTTAATAATAAAACACATCTCGATAGAGCAACGCCTATAGAACTGATTGAAGGTCCTAACTTTAACCATGACATAGAAAGATATTGCAAATTACTGCACGATATCTATAACTCCATAATAAAGTACATTGATCAATCCATTTTATAATTATAATTATGATGTTATTTATTGGATCCAGTAAACAGTTGAAAAAAATTTTAAAAGTAGTGTCCATAAATAAAAAATAATAAATTTACACCATATTAATGCCCAGGTAAAAATTAAGGATAATAACAAATATTTTAATAATTTTATAAATAATTAGTTTGTAAAATGAGAACACGATTCAATTATTTACAACCACGTTTTATCCTATAAAATCCATTATATTATAGTTTCACTAAAAACAATATTCTTTAAATAGACCAACACAAACTCAACTTATAAAAACTACACTAGTTCTCAAAATAACATAGTAAATATATATTAACTTATAAGAAATAGAATTATAATTTTCTTCTTATATTAAAACAGCATCCAACACATTATGGAATTATTTTCAATAAATTGAAATATTAGTAATGGGCAATATTAATAAAAAAATAAAATAATAATATTGGTTCAACAATTTCAATTGGCATCAGAAAAGAATTCTTTTGCTTTTTCTAAAATCGTATTTTCAGCTTTTGTTAATGAGTTTTTATTCAGCAGTTCTTTAAATTGCATGGCATTAACAATTGCTTTACCTGAATAATGATTATTGAAATAGATAAATACTGAATTCACTTGTTCTTTTAATTTTTTTACTTTATCAGCCCAAGGATTTAGTTCGCTTTCTGAATATAAATAATCATACCAATAATGATTTTTATTGTTATTTCTTCCATGTAATCTTATTGTTGCATGTGTGTTTGTTGCAATATTATTTTCATCAGATAAAAACTCCAAGTTTTCCTTGGTAGGCGAATCGGTTAAGACCGATGTGATATCATAATGCTGTAGCATTTCAAATGTACCTTCAGTATTCCATGAGGGGTGTCTAAATTCTATCGAATAGAGATTATTGTTTTTCGTTTTTTCACTTTCCTCATACAATCTGTCGAGGAATCTCTCAGTTTTTGCAAATTCTTTAATTGTAAAACTTGGGGGCAATTGAATAATTATGGTTCCTAATTTATTGGTGTTGTTAAGAGGAGATATCTTATCTAGGAATTCCAGAAAATCAGAAATTACATTTTTATCCATACCCAATCTTTTCTCATGAGTAATTATTTCTGGAACTTTAATTGAGAATTTAAAATTATCGGGTGTTGCTTTGGCCAAACCCATGAATAATCCTTTGGTCATATTAAGGTAAAATTCCTTATAGAAGGTTGAATCCATTTCAACAGTATTAAAAAACTGCGAATAATATTGTAGTTTTTTAGTTATTTTGTCTGGATAAAACACATTCAACCATCCCCCTTTTTCTTGCGGGTTATTATAGCTCCACCCAGAACATCCAATTAAAACACCGGAATTCAAAATTAATTTACCATAATTGTTATATATGCGCCATTTAAAAAACAAACTAATCCAAATTTCATTTACAGTATAATAACGCATTCTTTCAAAAAACATTAAAAAACATTTTAATGATTTTATCTAAAACAAGGTATGGATTTACCATGGAATGACCCACGATCACAAAAATTTGTAACTACCATAGGATTAATTACAACAGAGGGCACGGATGGTCCAAATATAATGACATGCAAATGGACCCATCACATTTCATATAATCCAGGATTGATTGCTATTTCCCTAGGTCTTAAAAAGGCCACAGTAAAAAACATTCGAAACACCAAAGAATTTGGCATCAACCTTTGCTCCATAGACCAATTAGTACTTTCAATTATCGCAGGTGAAAACAGCGGAAGTAATTACGATAAAATTGGCGCATCAAAAGAACTAGGGTTTGAGTTTTATAGAGCAAACAAAATCAAAGCATTAATGGTTAAAGGAGCTTCGTTGAACATAGAATGCAAACTATTTCAAGAAATTACTTTTGGAGACTACATCATGTTCATTGGAGAAGCAATCGATGCTACACATAACCCTGAAAAGCAGCCTTTGGTTTATCATGATGGAAAATATTGGTCATTGGAACCAATCATTAAACCCAAACTTCAGGAAAGAGAATCCATACAAAAAGTAATAGAAAAACACAAAAGGATAAAAGAAAATCAATAGAAATAAAAATAAAAGGATAGAAAAGTATTCGAATAGAGCATTATATTATACCTCAACCCCCTTATCAATTTAACAATATTAGAATACTATCAACAAAGTTAGTAGGTATTTCATGCATCTCTCCTATGACGATAATATTTGTATATAAGTTTTTTATAAAAAATGACTTGTAGTTAAATTTAGAAATAAATCTTAATTGCAATTAAATTATTGGCAAATCAATCAACATTACATCATATAAAAAACATATAGCTTATTTTTTCCCTTTAACATCATTTTTAAAATCATCATCAGAATTAAAAATCCATCGTTTTTTCTTAAAAAACAATAGAGTAACTACAATAGTAATTATCATGGTCATCGCTACAATAGCAAATCCTTCTGTTAGTCCTATTATGCTCATCAACTCAATTCCATTAATTCCATATATTGCAGCTACAACTGTTAACGGTAAGAATATTGTATTAAATATAGTTAGTATTCTCATAGTATCGTTCATTTGTAATGATACATTTGCAATATACAGATCACGTGCAGAATTAATTGTATCTCGATAAGACTCGATCAGCTCAATTAGTTGATTAATATCGTCATAAGCTATTTGAAGATACTTTATATCCTCACTATCCTTCTCTATATGAATTAAAAAATTTACCACATCCCTAGTATACCAGAAATGTCTCCTTATGATTATTAATTGTCTTGTTACCAAATCTAAGGAATTTAGCATTTTCTTTGAAGATTTTGCATAGATTGACTGTTGCTCAAAGTCTGTGATTGTTAACTCTATCGAGGTCAAAAGTAGTTCATACTTGTGTATGATTTCGGTAATCATGCTATAATAGAGTGCATCTATATTAGACGCTGTTATGGTCTTGTTTTTCTGATTAAATAAAATTCTAATAGGTGTTAACAAGTCCACCTCAGAAGAGTGAATAGATATTACCCAACCCTTTCCGCAATATAGATAAATTCCTTTAATAATTAGATTTTCAAGTGTTTTATATTTAATGTCAAGTAATATAGTGAAAGTATAATTTTCAAGTAGGCGAACCTGGGGTCTTTTCGCTTCACGTTCAACTACTTTGAGGGTGTCAATATCTAGACCAAATTCTTTTTGGAGATAAGATATCTCCTCTGCGGAGGGGTCTATAACATCCATCCATAAATTATAGCCATTATCAATATCATTTTTATCCCCTCTTTCTTTTATCTCATCATGGTTGTAGAAAATAGTTGTTTGCAATATAAATAAGTTCATCTAAAACATAATAAAGAGTACACCAAGTAAATCCAGCAATTCAATAACCATTTTGATACAAATATAGTGGAAAAGGGATAATTCCAATTAAAGAGGTTGCTTGCACCAAATGACTAACTTGAACATAATACCAAGATACATGTTTTTCACATCTTTGACAAATGAGGAGGATTTTTTCCTTATCTGAAGCCGAATAATGAATATTTTGGATAAGTTTATCTCACCTTTTACATTTGTGTGTGGGTTAAATTTTCTGGCCACACTTATTGCAAAAGATTGAATTTTTTAAATTCATAGCTTGACAATTCAAACAAACCACTCCATCTTCTTGAGTAGAGTCATATTCAGGATTCCTTTCTTTCAAATTATAACTAGGATTTTTTTCCTTTAAAGCCAAAATCCCAGCAATTACAAAAAGAATAAGACCCGGGATTGCAAGGAATTGAACCGCAAGAAATAAAGCCGCCCCACATCCTATTAACGCAATTCCAACAATTTTGGTATTTTTTATCTTAAATGCAACTACAAGTCCTGCAACATTAATTGCGATTATCAATATTCCAATAAGTAGTGCCCCACCAAGAAATAATCCCAGAATTGGAATGCCTATTATACTATTGACAAAAAAGTAGATAAAAAGTCCAAGGAGAGGGATAATAAGCCCAAGAATAACAGTTATCAGCGTAAATTTCTGATAGGTTTTCATTCACGTTTTATATATTAATATAATATAATAATATTCATCATCATAGATAAGAATGACATTTTATTATTATTGATGGCAAAGAACACAAAATTATAGTACATTTAATGCACATAGTCGTATGTTTATTCATAACAGAGCAGAGAAACAGATAAAACCCATATTCAACACCTCAAAATGATAATCTATAGAAATTTATAATTTTCCAATGCTACAGGCATCGCATATTTTTGCTTGCCCGTATAAAATTTATACAATCACCAAAACAATATTAAAAATCCTATAAATTTGTTTATAAAAATGCTTTTCCAGAATATTTGCAATCATAGTGGTTATAAACTATATTTTAATAGTATAGGATATGAATGGTTCAAATACCGACAAAGACAATTTTGATTGGAAAGACAACACCATAGAATGGAAAGATATCATAAAAAAGGAGGCAAGAGGGTTTGAAAAAGGTGATGATCTTGGGGAAGTTCAAGATATCGGTAAAGAATTTGTCGTCACAGAGAGAGGGAGACTTAAGAAAAATAAATTCTATTTGCCAAAACATTTAGTGAAAGGATATGACGGGGATACATTATGGTTCAATATTACAGAAGAAGAAGCAGAGGATAATTTCAAAAAAGATCGCCCACCAAATGAAGGGGAATATTCACGATATCATTCCGCCTCGGTTACCCAACAATATAATGCAGAATCCTCATCTAATTCAGAATCAGCAGGAGATGCCAGCAAATTCCAAAGTAAGTATAACTTGGAAGATCGTTTACCAAGGATAGAAAGACAAACTAGGATTGAAGATACAAGAAGGGGAGAAACATCAAACAATTCCGTAATAGAAGACTGGGATTCAATTATTCACAAAGGAGTTAGAACCAAGGAAATGCAATCTTTAGGTAATGTATCGGCTGTAACAGAATCATCCATAATCATAACATCAGAGGGGGCAAAAGACGAATATAACGTTCCGAAGGATGAAGTGGAAGGTTTTAACGGCTCTGAAGTATTGCTTAATGCTACGTCGGATAGATTGGATCAGTTCAGGGTAAAAATTCCAAGGTAATATCAGCAAAATCATCTACATAACCAAAATTTTATTATTTGCTTATATAGTGAACTATAATAAACAACAATTATTATTAGAGAGCACAAACGGATTAATTACTTTAGATTTTATTATTTGCGGTAATGATTTTGATTTGAAATAATTTAGCAAACAATTCTTTTATCTTTTAGTAAAAATACAGATTGCAGTAAAATTGGCATTAAACTAAAAACATCAATACGATGATCGAAATACAATTAATCATTATTTGTATATAATGAAGAATTACTATCATCATGCGCCAGTGAAGTTCTTTTATTCTTGTTTGTTTAATAAATTTGAGAATTTCTTTTATATTCATAAATGAAAATCATTTCTCAACAAATGGTCTCAAGGGAAAGGCATGCTAGAAAATTATAACAAGAAAAGAAACTTTAAAGAGACTCCCGAACCATCTGGCAATAACAACACCGCAGATAAAAATTTTAATCAAAATATCAAAGCAGATTCAAATACAAACACAAGATTTGTAATACAAAAGCACGACGCGACGCGTTTACATTATGACTTTAGGCTGGAATCAAAAAAAAATAAAGTGTTGATATCTTGGGCTGTACCCAAAGGTCCCTCTACCGACCCCAAAATAAAGAGACTCGCCATATTAACAGAAGATCACACAGTAGATTACTTGCTTTTTGAAGGCAACATTCCTAAAGGAAATTACGGAGCTGGTTCTGTAATAGTATGGGACAGCGGAACATATTCCATAGAAGTAACAGAAGATAATGACGAAGACGTATCGGATCAATTCAATATTGGAAAAATAAATTTTACACTGTTTGGGCAAAAATTAAAAGGCAAGTTCTCACTAATCAAAACATCAAGAGAAAACCAGTGGCTTTTAGTTAAAGTAAATGACAGGTTTGCCTTCCAACACGACAAAGGTAAAAAAGAAGCAAATACAGACTTAACTAAAAGCAACCCAGAATCAGTTTTAAGCGGATTGACCAACGATGATCTGAAAAAAGCAAATAAGAATGGATTTCTCAAAAAATCGAACAACGATTATAAAATTAGAACAGATGATAAAAAAAACACCATATCTGAAATCAATAACAATACTGACAATAATAACACTAACAGCGATATATCAAATATTGTTGGTGCTCATACTGAGTCGCATTCATTTTCTGCTTTCAACAAGCAAGAATTTCCAAACAACCTTATGCCCATGTTAGCGACTCTATCAAATAGGCCATTTAATAGTCAAGATTGGGTTTTTGAAATCAAGTGGGATGGTGTAAGAGCTCTATCATTCATACATAAATCAAAAGGAATATCTAAAATTCAATCAAGGAGTGGAAACATAATATCGCAAAGGTATCCAGAATTAATTGAACCGTTAAAATCAGCAATAGATGAACAAAAATGTAAAGAATCCATTGTTCTTGATGGTGAAATCGTAGTTTTAGATAAAAAGGGTTTTCCAGATTTTCAAAGCCATCAAAAGAGAATGAATATCAATTTAAAAAGAGATATTGAAATGCTTTCAAGTCAGTTTCCTGCTACTTATTACATTTTCGATATATTATATTTAGACGGTTTTGATTTAAAATCACTTGCCCTCGTTGAAAGAAGGGAAATTCTAAATGGCATAATAAGAAAAGACAAGAGTAACAAAAGAATAAAAATATCAGATTTTGTTGAGGGTGAAGGCAATGACATTTTTGAAAGTATCAAGAAAATGAACCTTGAGGGAATGATTGCCAAACACAAACTTGGCAAATATCATACAGGCTCCAGGTCAAAAGAATGGCTAAAGATAAAGAATACAAAAACACAAGACTGTGTGGTAATAGGTTTTACGAGGGGAGAAGGTAACAGAAAAAAATACTTTGGATCCCTTCTTTTGGCGGCCGTCGATAATAACAAATCACCTAATGAGAATAAATTAAAATTTGTAGGGCATAGCGGCAGTGGTTTTGACTTTAGCCAACTCCCAAATATTTACAACACCCTTAAAAAAATCACAATAGAAAAATGTCCTATTGACTATGTTCCATATACAAATAGAGAAGCAACATGGGTTAAACCAGTTCTCGTAGTTGAAATAAAATTTAGTGATTGGACCGGTGATAAAATTATGAGGGCACCAATATTTTTAGGATTTAGAGAGGATAAGAACCCACAAGACTGTATTATGGAAGAGAACAAGCAAAGAATTTACAATGATGTTTTTGTTCCTAGAAATGAAATCAACTACAACGATAACAACAATTTCAAAGACAACAAATTGAATGAGATGGCACCAAAGCCGGTATGCCCTAGTAAATACAATAACTTCTCAAATCTTGAAAAAACATATTGGGGTAAAACTAACTTTCGTGGCCCAATCACGAAAAAGGATTTAATTGAATATTATGACAAAATCAGCCCTTTTATTCTTCCACACCTTAAAGATAGACCACTATCACTGAATAGATACCCCGATGGAATTGGTGGAAAATCCTTTTATCACAAAAACTGGCAAAACGAAAAACCCGATTATGTAAAAACGATAAAAATTTACTCAAAATCTAGAAATGAATACATCAACTACATTTTATGTAACAACAAGGAAACTTTGCTGTGGCTAGCTAACCTTGGGTGCATTTCAATGCACCCAAGGTACAGTAGAGTCAATAACTACGTAAACGATAATTCAGATAATTCAGAGATAGACAATTACGGATTGAATCACCCTGATTTCATAGTCTTTGATTTAGATCCTTACATATATTCTGGGAATGAAGGCAAATACCAAGAACCCGAGTATAATGTGCAAGCATTTAGAGTAACAGTAGAAACAGCATACCATTTAAAAGACATTTTTGATAAAATAAATATAGAATCATTTATAAAAACTTCAGGCAAGACGGGCCTTCATATATTTATACCAATAATTAATTTATACACCTATGAACAAACAAGGTCTTTTGCTCAGATTATAGGTAAGATGTTAATCAAGCGGTTGCCAAGCAAAGTTACAACAGAATGGAATACCACCCAGCGAAAAGGAAAAATATTCTTTGATTATAATCAAAACTCCCGAGGAAAAACAATAGCCTCCATATTCTCCCCTAGACCGGTAAACTCAGCTACAATATCCATGCCGGTAGAATGGATAAATCTAAAACACACCATTCCTACCGATTATACCATTACCAATGTACCGGAAATACTTGAAATAAAAAAAGATCCCTGGGCAGACATTTTAATTAAGAGACAGGATCTTGTACAAATTCTTGACAATATATCAGAAGTATTTTTATGACAATACCAGCGCATTTATCTAAAAATTTAGTTAAGAAAGTGTCACGGTAATGTGAGACGTATTTCATCATATGCTTTTGGGCTTACTTTTCTGCACACTCGCTTTTAATGCTTCAAGGAGATTATCACCCACACCATTCTCTTCTTCCTTCGCCTCAGAGGTGTATACCTCCCCATGTGATTTTGCAGATATGAGTTCTTCTAATTGTTTTGTGTAATCATCAGAGTATTGACTAACATCGAACTCCTTGTTTGTTAAATTGTCAACCAAAGTTTTTCCCAGATCAATCTCTCTTTTATCTATTGGGGGAAGTTTAGTAAAAGTTTCAGTGCCAGGCATTCCATCAATTTCATCTATTGGCCTTATTTCTTCCTGATACATTAATTGATGCATTATCAAACCTTTTTGATAGGATCTCAATGCAACAAGGTGTTCTTTATCTTTTAACACCACTTTGCCTATCGCAACTTTGTTTGTTTCTTTAAGGGTACTAACAAACAGTACATACGCTTTGCTGGAAACAGAGGTATTTGCTCTTCTTTTACCGGTGCTGTTTCTATGACCATCGTTTCCAGCGTCCGGAGCGACATAGTAACTCTTTTCAATCAAAAGGGGATCAAAGTCATTTTCATATATAAATTCCTTGATATCTATTGTTTTTGTAGTTATCGCCTTTATTTTATCCAAATCTTCTTTCTCAACTAAAACATACTTATCTTTTGACACTTCATAACCTTTCTTTATTTCCGAATAAGGTATTTCTCTTTCCTCAATAGGGCACCATTTTTTGTATTGAATTCTATGTCCCTCCTTATCCAACTGGTTGAAAGAAAACTCATTATTTTTATCAGTCGTTGTATACAATTTGATAGGAATATTTACTAGTCCAAAGGATATGCTTCCTTTCCATATACTTCTGGCACTCATACGATTCTAATACCCATATGATCAAAACAATAAAATATATTTAGGAAATGTATAAAAAAATATAGCTATTTACTTTAAATATTTTATACAAAGAATGTAGTTTAAAAAATGCCTTGTTACATCGTTAATAAAAATTACAAATAGTGCAATAATAAGGCAGAATAGTGCTTTAAAGTTTAGATGCCGGGTCAAAATCCAAATGGCAAACGATGTTTGTTTAAGAAAAAATATTTTGCCCTTATTTTTATAGTGAAGCACAGCTATTCTCTATTACAAATAAATATCCGTATAATTTATCCAGGAATTTTTAAATCGATTTGAGTAATGGGCCTGATTTCAAGTAATGTGATTGGTTATCACATAATAATACAATAACACACCCATTTAACAAAAATTAATGTTTTTTTCCAGGGTTTTTCCCGACAATAATTGTCAATAGGTGCGCGGTGACATAGTTATTAAATATTATCAAATACATCATCAATAACCACTCATTCCATTACTGAAAATGTAGAAATGCCAGATTTATCCATTACCTATAAAGATCATCAAAATAAGCATTTTAATCCTGCTACGCCTGTTGCCAATACAGTAATAAACATATTACTATAAATATAATCAAAAAGTAAATATATAATATCAATGGATACAATTTTTTCTAATGTCAACAAACATAATATTTATTTATACTCCCTACAAATGACCACTTTTTTGCATAATTTTCAGTTAGGAAATACCAAAAACTAAAAGAAACAAGGTAATGAATGAAATATAACACACAATAAGAATTATCATAAAAAAGTTGACATTTGACAATGTTAACCAATTCCAAATCTCACTCAATGTCCTATCAAAATAAAGTTTGCAAAAATCTTTGTAAAAATCAAAGTAAATATGAAACACTAAAGATACGTAAATGGAGAGACGAGTTTCATCGATGGTGTCAAGAGTGCGAAATTCTGTTTATTAATTGTGATAATTCACTTTGTATTTGCTGCGGTAAAAGATTAAAATACAAGATAGGAACTGCATTGGAAATCCAAAAAGAAAAAACAAAAAGAAACTATACAAAACAAAAAGAATGGAGAAATAAAAATAACAATGGCCAAACAGATTCCAAATAGCATACAAATACCACAAAGAGATAGAAAAACAAACAAAAAATCAAATAAACAAAAGCAAATTGAAAATACAAAATTAAGTCATCCTTTAGTACAATTTTAATAATCACACATAAAACAGACATAAAAAACCAATAAACAAATATTTATAGGAAAGCGGTTTCAACCCAACTAAATTTGCTGCATTTTCAATTCAACATAACAAAACACGTTTTATTGACAGGAATTAACATAACAGATAAAAATAAATTTAATATTACCATCCATAAAAACAGATTTAATAGTGAAAAAATCCATCAAATTATTCCCCTTCTAAATATTAATGGATATAAAACATCAAATGAAAATCTGTAAAACTTAGATAAAAGGAACATACAAATATATAATATTATTAATGAATAATATATAAGAAATTATATAATAATTATACAAAACAATAAAATTATAATTATAAAATATCTAAATCTTTTTGATATAAGAAAATATTGTTATTCTTAAATAGTTCGTTGAATTATAAAGTGGTAGTATGGCACAAAGTAAGAAAAATGACAAGAATGACAAAAGAGGATTAGCTTCAGCAGACAAAGAAACAAAACAACGTGTTGCTAGTGAAGGAGGAAAAGCATCCCACAAAAACGATAGCAAAAGTAAGAAAAGCAAATAATAATAATATTTTTTTTCTTATTAATTTTTTTTATCAACTAGACATAAATAATTCCCAATATTGTCAAATTAGATAATCATCACTTAAAACTAATCTTCAATACAAAAAACAATAAACAACAAACAACAATACAAAGGAAGGAAAACCCAAAGACTAGGTGACAAAACATTATCGATGAAAACGTATAATTGCGGATAAATTATATTTGGAATATGATTTATGATTAAAGACTGAATAAAAAACTGCTAATAACATATTATAGGCAATAATCATCCATAACTTTCTAAAAATAATAAAACAGTTTCTTAAATCAAAAACAATATTCACATGTATTTCATATTTGAATATAAAAGAAGATGTATCCAATAACCAATCAGTAATGTACAAATATCAAATTTTACTGGAAACACCTGAATTACTGAAACACAGAATGATATAACAACATATCGCCTAAATCAAAAAATAGTACAAAAACCATATTTTACAATACAATATGATAAATAATGAATAGCACAAATCATTTAATTATGTAGTTTCATATTTATAAAATAGTTAAGGTAATGCTAATTGATTAACTTAAAGAAAATAGTTATTCCCGGCATTGTAATAGGACTAATAGGTGGAACAATCATATTTATTCTTGCATTTAGCTATTATCCGGAAAAACATGTTAACATTAATCTTAATGGTAACTGTTATGAATTCCTAGATAACGCTTATGAAAATTATAAAGTTTTACAATTAGAAAAAGAAAAAGAAATCAAGGAACTACAGATTCAGGCAATAGGCGATCCAAAAAATATTGTCCCCATAACTTTTAGTGGCTCAGACAGGGACACTAATGATTTTATCAATACAAACAATATAAACATCACATATAAAAAACCACTGGATAACTCTTCAACCATAATAGACAAGACAATATTAAAAGGTACCATTACAAACGGTGCCCTAAAAAAATTGGTAAACAACTCCTCAAACAATACAGAATATTTTAGTAAAACCGTACTATTCAGTTTGGGTATTCAATCTAATTCCCACATTACAAGCGAAGAAAGCCTGCAAATTAGTAAAAATATTGATCAGTTTATCAAAAATGGGATCAAGAAAATTATTGATAATAATGACGGAGTCAAAAAAGCAGAATGTAGAAGTAAAATAGTTTATGAGGGCACATAACATTATATGATATTCACAGATAAAACAACTAAATTAATTTAAAACAACTATTTTATTATTATTTTGTCCGTTTCAAACTATTATGATAAACATAATCCACTAGCTTTCCTTTACACATATAATAAAGTAAAATGTAGTGATAATGTTTGTTGTAAAAACATTTAAAACAATAAAAAACAGACCAAAAGTAAAAGGTTATAGTAATGGCAACACAGGTATTGTTTAATCAACTTGTTTGAAAAATTGAATAAAATTGCCGTTTAATGCTTAAATAAGAAAATAAATTATTAATTCCATGCATATTTTAAAAACATTTAAGATTAATGATTCACATATTGATATAAAAAGGTCTCAATATATAGAAATGCCCAAAGGTACACAAGTTTTAGGATACCGGGACTTTACGGGCGAATCCCTAATATTTTGCTTAGTAGAAGATTCAGAAAAAACAAACGAAATTAGAATTTTTAAATGGATATCTACTGATGAATTAGTGGATCCTAAATATACATGTATTGGCATAAAATCCAAACAAGCTGTTTGTCTATTTGATACAAATGAAATTCAACCACAGGTTTGACTGCAAAAAACAAAATCCCATAAACTGATAGGTAAGAAAAACTTTTAAATCTTCACATCCACCTTCTTAAATTTATTATCTATAACCATATTCGCTGCAGTACTATTAGTAGGTCCAATTGCAGATGATGCAAATGCACATAACAAGAAACACAAAGAAAGCTCAAATCGAAGATCAGACAAGGAAAAAAAAGGCAAATTCAAATGACGAAAGAGACAACTAAAACAATAATGCAAAGCAAGAAATATCTCAAACTCAATTCAGCGAACAATTCTCCAACTTATTCCAGGAGTCATAATGGCACCATCATGTAATAATGTAAATTTACAGGCAGCAGTCACCATTGGAAACAATGCAATAGGTCAGAATATATCGTTTATTTTTTATAAGTTTTTTAAAGACGCTCTAATCAATAATGTTATTCTAGGAAGGGTTTAGATCCGTGCATAAATTGTTTAATTCCTCTCATTACCAAATAAATTATGTGATTCCATAAAAGGAACACTCAATATCTTGATCATTTGCATTTTAGAAACCATAGGGAAAAAACAATATCAATAGAAACAACAAATAATTAAACATCTTATTTGAATCCACCATAAAAAATTATTGCACCCTTTTTTTTAAACTTATATTAATTAATACACAATACACAAATGTGAACAAAGATATATCCTATGCTTTAGATTACCATGAAAAAACCAAGCATTCAGAAATTAGTGTTATGAACTCAGGATATTATTTAGATTGGAGTAACCGCCCAAACCCTTTTAAAATCTATACAGAATTGCCAACGATACAGCTTCCATCAGATTTTACGACTCCGTCTTTAAACGCCATTTTCGCAATTAACAATACACATTCTCAATCCGGTCAATCCAAAAATCTGGACAATATCGTTGACAACATTACAACCACCAACACAAATTCTCATTTCAAAGACACAGATAATACAAAAACCAAAACATGGGCATCAAAGGATATAGCTGAAATACTGTTCTTTTCGGCAGGAATTACACGAGAGATAAAATATGATAACGGTAAATTGTATATGCGCGCCGCCTCTGCTACGGGAGCGCTTTATCCAATTGAAATGTATGTAGTTTGCAAAGATATTTCAGCCGATATAAAAGCTGGAGTATACCACTTTAACCCTGCCGAATTTAGCCTTACAAACATTCGCGAAGGGGATTATAGCGGCCCATTAGCCTCAGTAGCAGGAAATAACCAACACATATCAACATGCCCCCTTACAATAATAATTACCTCATACGCATGGAGAAATGCATGGAAATATCAAGATCGTTCATATAGACACTGGTTTTGGGATTCTGGTGTAATAATAGCAAATCTTCTTGCCGTAGCCAAATCAAAGAACATTGATGCAAAATTGATCATGGGATTCATAGATGACGATGTAAATCGTCTTTTGGCTTTAGAAAACGATAAAGAAGCATCAATAGCTATGGTAGCCATGGATATCGGATCAACGCATAGTTTACATTCAGAAATGCAAAATGCAAATAAAGAAAAGATCTCAGATCTGCCTTCTCCAAAAACCATACCCTTATCTAGAGAAGAGACACAATATCCGGCAATATTGAAAGCTTATGAGAGTTCAAAACTATCTGATGAGAACGAAGTCAAAGAATGGATAAATTCAGGCTTAGTCCAACCAGATAATTTTTTTTCCCATAGAGAAGATTCAGCACCACCCAAAGAAACAATATCGAAAAGACAAGGTATATCAAAATACTATAATAAATATAATGATATTCCAACACTTGGAGAAACAATATTAAGAAGGGGTTCAACCCGCAAATTTGCCAGGTCTCCTATTTCATTTCAGATTCTTTCAAGTATAATGCATAGCTCAACAAGAGGTATATCAATGGATTTTAAGAGAGATACAGAATCAATGATAGATGTTTATCTAATTGCCAACAATGTCGAAGGATTAGATACCGGAGCTTATTTCTATGATCGTAATTATAATACGCTTGATCTACTAAAAGACAAAGTATCAAGAAATATGTCAGGGTATCTATGTTTAAACCAATCCCTGTTCTCCGATGCCAGCGTGGTTTTGTTTATGATGGCCAATTTAGACAAAGCCCTCAAAACATTAGGCAATAGAGGATACAGATCAGCCCAAATTGAAGCAGGCATCATTGCAGGAAAAATATATTTATCATCTTATGCTCATGGGATAGGTGCGTCAGGGTCTACATTTTATGACGATGCAGTAACAGAATTTTTTTCTCCTCATTCCAAGGACAAAGATACAATGATAGCAGTAGGTATAGGAGTTCCATCATATAAAGCTCGCAGAGGAAAAATCCTGCCAGTCAGGTTTACAAAGGAGCAGTTAATTAGAAATTATTCGGTTTAAGTTTTTATATTATTTATATTTTCACATATATATTATCTAACGATAAATTCATTTGGATGAATATATCAAATGGATTTAGATATTGATTCCAAAAGCCTTGTTACTCTAAATGCAACAATAATCGGAGGATTCCTAATATTATTAACAATCTCTTCTTTTTCCCCAGCTGAATTTCCCAATCGGTCAATATTTGTCTCAATAGCGGTCATAATAGTAATTTTTTTTTCTACTGCATGTTTTTTTAGTT
>JACDHC010000019.1 GCA_013821245.1 Candidatus Nitrosopumilus sp. | reverse complement strand
AAAAGGGCTAGTAGGCATACTGGATAAACTCACACCCAATAACATAGAAAGATACTTTGAGCCTTTCTTAGGAAGCGGGGCTTTTTTCTTTTACTTGGTTCAGACAAGAAAAAAATTCAAAGCTATTTTATCAGACTCCAATTTTGATTTAATCAATACCTACATGGAAGTAAGAGATAATGTAAATGAGCTAATAGGTATTTTGCAAGAACATCAGGAAAACTATTACAAAAACATGGAAAAATATTATTACCACATTAGAGATGAATACGTCTCAAAAAACAATACCGAACTAGCAGGAAGATTTATTTTTCTAAACAAATCCTGTTTTAATGGGTTATACAGGGTCAACAAATCAGGCAACTTTAACGTTCCCCATGGTAGGTATATAAACCCAAAAATATGCAACAGGGAGAAACTAATTGAGTGTTCTGAGCTGCTTCGTATATATGAGCCGGAAATATCATGCAAGGCCTATAAAAACGCCACGTCAAAATGTGAAAACAATGACTTTATTTACTTTGACCCACCATATTATCCCATTTCAAAAACATCAAATTTTACAGATTATACTAAAGAGAGTTTTGGAATATTTGAGCACAGTGAATTAGCTAAAGAAGTCGAAAGGTTGGGTTATGTCGGAGCTAATGTAATTTTATCTAACTCAAACTCAGACTACATTAAAACACTATACAAAAGGTACGATATAATAAAAGTGAGATCCTCACGAAACATAAACTGCAATTCAAAAAAAAGGAAAGATCACTATGATTTGGTGATTCTTAACTATGATAAAAAAATAAAAGATGAAAAAATAATTTCAAAAATCAAGAGCATAAATACAAAGAGCATCATATAGATAGAGAGAGCAATACCTTTTCGTGCATTATATCAGACCTACCTGTCTAAGCTTTTGGGGAAGGTATGTTTCTGCCAGATATTTAAACCCATGCTTAAAAAATGCATCCAGTTCACATTTTTCCTTTTTGTTCAAAAACAGATTAAGTTCTTTTTGCCACTTTTTATTTTGTAGCCAAGGCTTTTTTTTCATGTCATTGGCCCTATTAATGTCTTCATCGGTAGCTGTCAACCGGGCCACTTCAGGAATATTATATTCATATATATCAGAAAACATCATTCCAAGAACTTGGGCATTTGGAGTCACTAACCGATCACTATCATAACTTAGTGACTCACTGCCGATCTTGTATCTTAAAGCAATACCCAATCCCCAGGGATCAGCATCAGCAAAAACCACTACGGGTTTATTCCAACTTTCGTTTAACGTTTTAACCATAATTCTAGTGGCCCTATCCGGTTCCCCTGATCCGGTCATCAAAATAGCATTATATTTTTGAATAAATCCAGATTTTCGAATATTACTTAAAACAGTATCTTTTTCTACAACCATTACAAAGTCTGCCTTTACATCATCTATTTGCACATCTCCAATATTTGTGGGAATAAGTTGGGAAGTGGACCGGCTTCCCAGATTGCAATCAATTATGTCCCCACCAACCCTTAATTTTATTGGTCCCGAAATCATACCTTTTGGTTTTGATGTTACAGAAAATTCTTCCCTAGGTATTCCAGTCAATAATTCTACGGCTTTGATGGCATCATCGGAATTGTCCTGATTATTCCAAAACTTTTGTCTATTCTTTTCATCGCCAACATTGCTAAGAGTAGCATAATACATTCCCCTTATTGTGCTTTCCATATCCTCATCAAGTAATTTTTTTATTGCATTTGCCATAACTAGATATTGAGCAAATGTGGGTATTTTTTTTACACTATCTGGGCTAACTTCAATTTTTTTATCCCCTATAGTAAGCATTCTCTTTTCATTAGACCACACAGTATTATCGTATCCTATTTTGGGTAAATCTAAAATTGGCATTTGTTTTTGGATAATTACATCCTCAGAAATTTTTTTCATTATCTTTTTGATTATTAGTATGACTTCATTTTTTTTTTCAGATGACAAATATGCTATATTTACCCTATTTTCCCTTATTTATCCTTCTATGACAAAAACCTGATGCAGAATGAACATCTGCAGATTCAAATTTTCTATTGTCTTTTTCTAAACCATCAGATGACAATTTATATCACGTGTTTCTGCAATGATATCTTTAGTGATGTCATCACCATCAAGAATTAGTATTTTAGGCATTTTTATTTGTGTTTATTTTTATATACGCTCCCTTTCTCTTTAGGTTTATCCGAAACAACCAAAGAAGAGTTGGAATTGCTTGATTTAGAATTTGACGAGGTTTTATTTGATTTGGTATTTTTTATAGTTTCAGCTTTAATCTCCGAAACATTATTTGAAATTGCCAATTTTTTCCTTTTTTTCAAATCCACAGGTTTATGAGATAATGATAAAGAAGGTGCAGACGCAAGATCAGGATTTGGTTCAGAATCATTAACAACATCATAATCAACAACACTTGATTTTTTTGTTAAATGGTTTTCTATTAATAGAGAGAAAGATTCGTCTAATTTAGAGTTTTTAATGCCTAATGATTCCGTTATAGCACCAACTATAAAGGGTAAATAATGTTTGTATAACTTCATTTTATTTTCTGCTTCCATTAATTTAAGTTCCTTTCTTATCTGTGTACTTAGCTTTCGATAAAGCTCAGAAAGACAAGATTTCATATAGTATTTTAACTCCCCCTCCGATGCAATACTTTCTTTACCTGCAGTTTTATAAGGTATTTTTGTAGAGCAGATATGAAAGAAAATGTGTATTGGTAAAACTTCAAAAACACGATCCCTTTTTGATTCCTTATTGGTAGAGAATTGCTCTTTAGCCTGTTTTTTAGTAATGCCCAACTTATTAATCTCAACTTCTGATACTACCTCTCTTGCCACATCAGAGCCTTCATCATAAAGTAAAGGGATTTTATTAGCAAATCGATACAATTTAAAAGAATTAATATCCCCACCATACGCCAATCCGGTTTCTATAATTGTGGGTCTATTATTTATTACACCGGTTCTTGAGGTATATGCAGTAAGAACAGGTTGTAAAACTTTAACAGAAAAATTAGATTTATATACGCCAATGTTGTGTGTTTCGATTTTTGGAATATTTCTATCATCTTTGTCTTGATCTAGTTTTTTAACTTCATTTGCCATCACAGTGTCACGTTTGCTATTACTTGAATGCATTGTTTCGATATTTTTATTAGATACAATGGTATATTCAGACATCATTCCAATTGTAAGAATTTCCCGGCCAATAGGGCTTAGGTGATCGGTATTTGGGTTCTGAAATTTTGTTTTTTTGCAGATATTTACAATTTTTATAAGATCATGTTCACTATAACTAATTTTAGTATCCTTTAAGTCAAAATCTAAATTGGCATTAGATATAATTTCTTTTGCCTTTTCATGAGATAGTTTTTGAAAAGAGTAACACAATATTTTTGGTAATGATATTTTTTGCCCAGAATATTTAGAGATAGCTTTTTTCAATGTTTGAAGGTCCATATCTGATGGATGTGGTAAAATTTCCTTTGCTGAGGTAGGCATTATCGAGGTTCGCCTATCAAAAGAGAATACTCCATCATCCGTTTCAAAAGTTATAAAGGCATATGGATTTACAATACTTGTTTGAGTAACGTAATCATAAATTTTGTTTTTAGTAATTGGCAAAAGCCTTGCTCTCAGGACAACCCGTATTCTAAAACCAGAGGGTCCTTCAATTTGAGACTCGGCTTCATGTTGTTGTTTTTTTAATAAAACTATTGGTTTATTAGTTCCAATGTCAGTTCTCAACTCAAAATAACATTCATCTGCCTCTTCCATCGATTTACTCCACACTTTAATGGGAAAATCAGTGTCCTTGGTAGAGAATGCCGCAACCATTTTAAGTCCAACCCCAAAAAGCCCCCGCTGTTGTTTTTCCATATATTTTGCAGACGTTAAGAATGAACATACAGCGACAGGTAATTTGTCTGATGATATACCCGTACCGTTATCTTCACAATCCAATATCCAAAGATCATTAGACTGATCATGTGTTTTTAGAGATATTTTAATTGAAGGCAGAATCGAAAATGTCTCGCAAGAATCTAAAGCATTTTCTATTAACTCTCTTACTGCCATATACAATATGCGCTCACCCGTGAAACCAGCTAGAGCTGAGTTATCAACAAAAAATTCAGATTCTGCCTTCTTACTATATATAATTTTATATTTATCTATTTTCGTGGATTGTTGTGGATTACTTGGAGGTTTTTGCTCGCCTTGTTTCAAAACGGATGTGGCAGGCTTAAGAGATTTCAAATACTATATATAAACACCTTATTTGATTTAATAGTTTTTTATCAATGTTAAATACAAAACAAAAATGTACAAAGAATCAATCGATTTGTGAACCATATGGGGTCGAAGCATTTTTTAATTCTTTAATAGTACTAGGCAATATTTCTATCAGATAACGTTTTCTTTCCTTTTGTATTACGACATAATCTGTGCCTGTACCTACAATACAACCATCCATCAAGTCTTTTATTTTCAAACGTTAAAAATTCAAGTCACACATATTTTTGGTTTTTGGTTTTCCATGTATTTTTTAGTTTTTCCATCCTTTTAGAAGAAACTAAATTTAAATACTTTTGCACTATGGCATTTTATTTTAAATATGCAGGGTTATCCATAGGTTCAGGTATAACATATAAGTAAAAAGATCAAACAGCAAAACATCCGGTACCCGTATCCAATATCATACCCAAACAACACAGTAATCAAAGGCCTAATATGTCAAAATCTTAAAAAGCATTTAGGATTTGAACGATTTGATTTGCCCCATATGTCCCAAAAAAAAAGACTAGAATGGCTAATAATCGGCTGGGAAAACTTTATACACCCAATAAAAAGCCATTTTACTTTTCTTGTCTGAATTTTTTTATACTAAAAATGAGTCAGGAAAATAAAAAAATAAAAGGTACATTATTGGTTATTATATGGATGCTAGATGCATTAGTTGCAATAAAAAAGCAAATTATGATATTGAAAATAGTAAAATAATTTGCAAAGAGTGTGATATAGAAATTGATTATGATAAATACATAGAAATAATGAAAGAGAAAGCATTAAACATGGCAGACAACGTTCAAGAAAATTGGGAAAAATCCGGATTCTAACCATTTTTTAATCCAATACCAAAAAATGCATCTTACAGAAATGAACATTTATTATTCAAGTTCCATCGCTAATATAGATAACAACCATCTATTACAAAGGCTGCATTAAACTGTATCATTAGCACTGTTTTTCAATTCCACATATCGCATATGAGATAACAAGAACAAATATGTTAGCAAGATTAATTAAGGCTAAAAATTCATTTGTACAGGAGTTTGGTAGAGTTTAAAGTAGTTATTTCAGATTCTAATGGTAGTAGTATTAGTCAAGAAATTAAAGATAAAAGTGCACAGCCTTTATTGGGTTCTAAAATAGGCGACAGTATAGACTCATCAGTTTTTGGATTTAATGAGGGAAAAATAAAGATAACAGGCGGTAGTGATAAGTCAGGCACCCCAATGCGGTCAGATCTCCATGGGGGAACAAAAAAATATATTCTCATGACTGGTGGCGTGGGATTACGAAACATGGGTCCGGGTGAAAGAAAAAGAAAGTTAGTTAGAGGAAATTTAATTACAGAGGAAATCTATCAGTTAAATTGTCAATTAATTGATTCAAAACTTCCTGAAAAAGAGAAGACCGAACCCGTTCAGGCAGACAAACAATAACAAACAGTAATTAATCCTTATTTTCTATTTATATCAATATTTTACTGAGCCTATCCCAAAACTATCTTTCTATAAATGATTATGCAACACGATAACTGTACCAATCCAAGATAGTTCTCCATCTTCTTTTCATATCGGGTAAACAGTTTCCTGAACCTGTTGTGCCATGAGTTTGTCCTTTCCACAACCCATCTTCTTGCAGGATGTTTTTTATGATTTAAGATCTGTTGTGTTTCAGACTTGACCTCCTCACCTCTTTCTCTTTTGTATGGCATATGTAACACATAGCCTCGTTTGATTAACTCTTGTTCTACTGGCTTGGAATTGTATGCTTTGTCAAGGCATAGATGCTGTTTCCTGTCCCTGCCATTTTTTGTTTTAGAAAGCGAAACAGGTCTTTTGATAGCTGAATAATCGACTGCCTCTGTTACCATCTTAATGTCATGAGTACTGGCAGAAGATAAGATAACTGAAAGTGGGATACCTTCCTTGTCTGTCAAAATATGCCTTTTTGTGCCCAGTTTGCTTCTATCAACAGGATTGTTTCCGGTCATCGCCCACCTAAAGGCGACTTTATAGATGTGGAATCAATGGATTGCCAAGTCCATTTGATACCGATGAGGCCATCGTATATCTGGAGTAGTTTGACCCATATCTCTTTGAAAATATCTGACTCAACCCATTGCTGAAATCTTCGATGGCATGTTGAACCAGAACCATATTCTGCTGCAGGCAGCATCTTCCACTGGCATCCGGTTCTTAATACGTATAGAATGCCATCAAGTACTTTTCTGTATGGTATGATTGGTCGACCTACAGTTTTGGATGGTTTTTCTTTGGGCAAAATGATTCTAATCCTATCCCATAACTCATCGGGAATCTTGAGTATGGTACAATTACCCCTTTTATCCTTTTCCTTCTTTTGGACACAGGCCACACTTTAGCAGTAATGACAACAAGCTATAATCCTATCGAATTTTGGGATAGGCTCTAAATTAGAAAATCTAGATTCAATTAAATTAATATTTGAAAGAAAAAATACAGATAGTATTGCACTGGAGGGATACTTTACCTGAGTGGTATATACAAAAATACGGGTTTCAGCCATGTATAAACATAGGAACATCTGGACATGTTGATCATGGTAAAACTACATTAATAGAAGCTATTACTGGAGTTTGGACAAGCGGTCACAGTGAGGAACTAAGAAGGGGAATCACCATTAAAGTAGGGTATGCAGATGCAGCCTTTTACAAATGTCCAAATTGCGAATCCCCTTTCAACCATTCAGTCGAACCTATATGTAAATCATGCAATTCCGACGCACAATTATCAAGAGTAGTCAGTTTTGTAGACTCTCCCGGGCATGAAAGTTTAATGGCCAACATGCTTTCGGGCGGTGCTTTGATGGATGGCGCCATATTAGTTATTGCAGCAAATGAAAAAGTTCCCCAACCCCAAACTCGAGAGCACCTTTTAGCATTACAAGTATTGGGAATAAAAAATATTGTAATAGTTCAAAATAAAGTGGATTTAACAGAAAAAGAAAATGCAATAGAGAATTACAATCAAATTAAAGAATTTGTAAGTGGAAGTGTTGCAGAGAATGCCCCCATAATACCCATATCAGCTCAACATAAAATAAATATTGATGTGTTGATCGAAAATATTGAAAAATGCATACCTACACCAGAAAGAATCAACAACGATACCGGAATAATGCATATTTTAAGATCCTTTGATATTAATAAGCCTGGTACTCCAATTAAAAACATCAAAGGGGGGGCACTTGGGGGGGCACTAATCCAAGGAGAATTCGAAACAGGTACTGAAATAGAAATTCTTCCCGGCCTTTACAATGATAAAAAGAATAAGTATGAGCCAATTTTTACTGAAATTGCATCTTTAGCCACTGGAGCTGGTATAGTAGACAAGGTAAAACCAGGAGGTTTAGTCGCAATTGGTTCAAAATTAGACCCATCATTTATAAAAAGTGATTCTCTAATAGGCTCGGTTATTGGAAAACCAAATTCACTGCCAGTTACAGTTGATGAAATAACAATTGACATCAATTTATTTGATACAGCCGTAGGAACACAGGATATGGTAAAAGTGGATCCAATAAAAAATAAGGAAAATCTCAGGTTAAATATTGGAACATCAGTAACAACAGGAACTGTCACAAGCTCAAAAAATCAGAGAATCGAAATAAAGGTAAAAAAACCTGTTTGCTTAATGTCAAAAAGCAAGGTAGCAATAAGTAGAAGGATAGCAGACAGATGGAGACTGATTGGTGCCGGTATAACAACATAGATTAAAATGGAGATTATTTGTGATACAAGTTTTTTAATGGTTTTATGTTATGAACCAGTTAAGAATATAGATTATCTGGACTCGAAATTCGGAAAAACCATATTTTTGATACATCCAAGAATTATCAAAGAATTAACACAAATAAAACATTCTGGCAAGATAAAAAGATCAAAGATAGCAAATTTAGCTTTGGAAGTTACAAATAAAGAAATTGAGAACAAAAATTTTAAATACATTTCAGATAAAGAAGACAATAATCTGCTTTATACGGTAGATTCGCATTTATTGACGCTTTCATTACAAAATAAATGTCCGTTAGCAACAATAGACAAAATTCTAATGAAACGGGCATTAAGAAGGGGTGCAGACATTGTTACTTTAAAAAACAATAAAATAATTTTTGTACATTCAAATATCAAATCGAATCAAATTTAAATTATCCTCAATCTCTTTTTTTCTATATGTTAGAGATGGAGGGAATAAACATACAGTGGGTTGGACATGACGGTTATAGGTTAAGAGCGAATAATAAAACAATTTATCTCGATCCATACAAATTATCTCAAAACTACAACAATATAAAAGATGCAGACTTGATTTTTATCACACATAATCATTATGATCATTTAAGTATCGAGGACATAGATAATTTAATAAACAGCAATACAAAAATAGTTTGTTCTTATGAGTGTTTTGAAGCTTTAAATAAAAAGTACAGCAAAAACGAGATTGTAACTCTTAATCCAAAGGAAAAATCAGTAATTGAAAATATAGAAATAGAGGCGGTAAGTGCATATAACACAGATAAAAACTTTCATCCCAAGGCAGACAATAAAATTGGTTTTATAATAAACATAAACAATCTGAAAATATACCATACCGGTGATACAGATATAATTCCTGAAATGGAAGGCATTAATCCAGACATAGCATTTGTACCGGTCTCAGGAACATATGTCATGAGCGCTGAAGAAGCAGCAAAAGCAGTAAATGAGTTAATCAAACCAAGGAAGATTGCGATACCAATGCATTATGATTCAATTGTTGGTTCTATCAACGATGCAGAAACATTTTGTAACAAGGTAAATGTTTGCAAAACTGAAATATTAAAGGCAGAGTAAAGAAATATTAAATCAGAAAGTTTTAGAAAAAATAGGAAAAGAGTAAAAAGACAATGGCAGAAAAAGAGTTTTTAAGGTCTGAAAAAAACAATCACAGAGTAAAGACAAGGTATTTACTAGTAATTGCGATAATATGTTTATCCTTTTCAATTGCATTTGTTTTAAGAGCATATCCAATAAAATACGGATTTTATTTAAACGAGTTTGATCCTTTTTTTGATTACAGAGCTACAAACTATATTGTTGATAATGGAATAGACGCCTATTTCAAATGGCATGATTTTATGTCATGGTATCCTGAGGGCAGAGACATACCTGGAACCTCGCAGTCGGGTTTGCATATTACTGCGGCAGTTCTTTACCAAATTTTTGGCATGAATTCGTCATTGATGGATTTTACCATTTGGTTTCCGGTGATAATCGGATCCGGATCCACAGTATTGATGTTCTTACTGGTACGATGCATAACAGGCAAAAGCGTACCAGGACTAATAGCATCAGTTTTTTTTGCGGTAAGTCCTGCCATAATTCAAAGAGGAAATTTAGGATGGTTTAAGTCAGAGCCATTAGGGATTTTTTATGGGTTAGGCGGAACCTATTTATTTATTTCTGCTTTAAAAGAGAAGAAATACAAGTACCTAATCCCTAAAGCAGTATTTAGTGGAGCATTGCTAGGTTTGGCAGGAGCATCATGGGGTGGCGCTCAGTATTTTGTTATCCCAATATCAATTTTTATGGTTATACTTGCATTTGTTTCAAAAGATCTAAAAAATCCCCTACTGGTATCTGTTTTGTTTACATTATCAGTTTTATTGGTTGCATTAGCTTTTCCAAGGCCAGGCATATCTTTTGTATTTGGACTGCAAGGGATGCTACTGATGGGTAGTACCGCATTTTTATTTTTGGCAACACTAGTAAAGAGAAAAAGTTCTGAAAAAAAAGATATTAGAAATACAGCTATAGTCTTTGGCATTATTGTTGTTATCGGAATTGCAATAATCTCAAGTGGCCTTTATCAATCACCCTCATTTAGATACCTTAATGCTGTAAACCCATTTTTATCTGCCCAAAGCGCGTTAGTAGAATCTGTTGCAGAACATTCTACCCCTACAATTGTTGACTATTTCAGGCAGTTTTCTGTCTTAATACTTTTTTCAGGGCTAGGAATCTGGATTGCATTTAAAAATAAAAACAATACAACAATGATTTTCGCGTTGATAATAGGTTTGACTGGAATTTACATTAGTTCAACTTTTGCAAGGTTACTAGTATTTGCATCTATAAGCATGGTAATCTTATCAAGTATAGGAATTTATGAGATAATACGAAGCATAACATCAATTAGAAGAGACAATGAGTTACAAAATACAGGATTAGTTCAAAGCAATGCTAAACCCTTAATAACAAATAAAATAAAAACAAAAAAGCATTTTTTTGCATATATAGGATTTTCCTCCCTATTAATCATCATGCTGACAATTCCAATGGTGTACGACCGTAATACAAACTGGGTAAGCTCTGCAGACGTGCCTACGTCTATTGCGAATGGGGGCACAAGCTACAGGTTAACAACAAATGATTGGATAGATACCTTGAACTGGATATCAAAAAATACAACCAATGATTCAGTTATAGCATCATGGTGGGACTATGGATATTGGATTACGACTATGGGCAACAGGACATCACTAGCAGATAATGCAACAATTAACCAAACAAGAATTGAATCGATTGCAAAAATGTTTATAAGTCCAGAAGAGGAAGGATTGAAGATAGCCAATAATTTAAAAGCTGATTATATTTTAGTATATGTAGTAGGACAAAAATTACCAGCATTTGATCCCAACAGTAATAGCCCCATTTTTGTTCTGGGAACTGGAGGAGACGAGAGTAAAAAACATTGGTTTATAAAAATAGGTGGATTTGATGCTAAAGACTATCTAGAATCCAACGGAGAAACACCAAAACAAAAGTATTGGGATTCTCTTTTGGGTCACATGATGCCCTTCAAGTCCATAGGGTATTTCAATCCAACTAATGGAATAGTAGCTCCAGAATACCAACCAAATTCAATTCCATTCTATGTTAAAGACATAAAATATCCCAAAGGAAATTCCTCACTACCTTTAACATTAGAATATGCTTCAAAGAGTTTTGAGAATAACAATCCCGGACTATTTTTTGGAGTATTATTGTACAAAGTAAACAGCAATTTCACATCGGATAACAATCATCAAACCAACAGTATCTCAAAAAGCCTTATTACAGAAAACAACAGTAGCAGTACAACATCAACAGCAGATCAGGCAGAAGTGTCACCAGCCTCTGCTGAAAAAATATCCGAAGCAGCAGTAAATAACAAATCTAATATTATCAACAATAACAACACATCATTAGATAATAGTAATATGACCACAAATAATACAGCCAATACGGCAAATATTGAAACATCACAAGGTCTAATTAAAATACAATTTTTCCCAGATGTGGCACCCAAGCATGTTGAAAATTTCCAGGAGTTGGCTAAAAAGGGATTTTATGACGGAGTAGCATTCCATAGACTAGTTAAAGGTTTTGTCATCCAAGCAGGCGATCCGAATACGAAAAACGACAGCAATAAAGAAGCATGGGGTACGGGTGGGCCAGGATACACAATAAATCAAGAATTTAACAATATCCCTCATGAACGAGGGATAGTTTCCATGGCACGAACAATGGATCCCAATAGTGCAGGCTCACAATTTTTTATTGTATTGAATGATTCAAAATTTTTAGACAATCAATACACGGTTTTTGGAAAAGTGATAGAAGGAATGGACGTGGTTGATAAAATAGCCAATGTATCAACCAACGCAATGGATCAGCCCAGCGATTCAAATTCAGCCCGCATAACCAAAATAACTATTAATTAGTTATTATTTTCACATAATTTGGATACTTTGGCTCACCTCATACAGAAAACCCCACCTATTTTATTTTGAAATTAATCCGTAGTAGACAAAAGGCAATATTGTGCTAACATCTGCGTGAATAGTAATCTGTTTTGCCTCGGTAGTAACCTTTCCCCAAGATATGGCTTCTCTAACAGGCGCACCGCTTAAACTTCCATCCCACTCAGGCGAGGTAGTAACATAAACGGCATAATCAAGCCCCCCTCGATACTGATTCCACCAAAGCGTATGATGCTTAGAGATACCACCACCAAGCATAAACGCACCTGTCATTTTGGAATCAAATATCAATTCAGACAATAAAGTTTGATCTTTTAAAATATCAATTCTAAAGTCTTTATGACTTTGATTAAATAACCATATTTGGTTTCCAACTGCACCATCGACAATTCCAGGAACAAATACAGGAACATCATTCTTAAAAGCCCAATATAAAAAGGAGGTATCATTTAAATTACTACCAATATAATTAATGATTTCTGATGGGGAAAACTCTTTAGAAGATTTTGATTTGTCATAAAGACTCTGCAATATGGGTTGAAGTTTATTTTCAATCAATGGCCCATAGTTTTTGTTTGGAACTAAAACATTTCCCAATCTATGGATATCTTTGTTTAAAAGGACTTTATCATCTAGGCTGAAATCCCCCTCATAATAATAAGAAAAAGATCGGGCAATATCATGGTCCAAAGCACCACACGTTGTAATGATACAATTAAACATTTTATTTTTTATTAGGTCACGAACAATTCCCCTATTTCCAGTCGAAATTAATGCCCCTACAAAAGATAAAAATTTTGTGCAGTTTTTTTCCCTCATCATATTCTGGAGAATAACAATACCATTTGCCAAATGTCGTCCTTCAAACCCACCTGATTCATTCATATTTTGAAGAATTTGTTTAAAATCAGAAGAGACATCGATGTCATAGTCCTGCACAACCTTAGATAGAATATCATTGGAATCAGTATCAACATTTGCCGTTTTTTTTTCCGCGCTCAATAAAAATATATAAAATTTTTATTATTAAATACATTATGCATTCAAGAAGTTATTATTAATTAAGACAGGTTAAATTACAGACATAACAACTCAAAATGTAAGCTGAATTGAATAATAATAACCGGCATAGTTTTTCAGGAATGAAAATAGATCCCCCTGAAGTATTTGCAGACATGACGATATCAGAATTGATAGATTTGTTTGGAAAAACAGGTTATAACGCAAGACGGTTAGCAGAAGCCGCGGACATCATGATTAAAATGATTGAGACAGATGCCACGGTTTGTTTAACAATTGCTGGAGCAATGACTCCCATAGGCTTTGGAAAAATAATTTCAACAATGATAGAAAAGGGTTTTATTGATTGGATTGTTACAACGGGTGCCAATGCATATCATGACTTGCATTTTGCATACGATTTACCAGTAAGGCAGGGTCATTTTGATGTTGATGACGACATACTATATTCAAAACAAATAGTTAGGATTTATGATGTTTATATTAAAGAATACGGTACCCTTCAATCCCAAGATACAATAATACAAAAGAACATTGAGAACATTTACCACACAAATAAAAATGTAGAAAACGGATCTACTGCGGATTTATCATATTTTATTGGAAAAGCTACGTCCGAAAAATCCAAATATCCCGAAAAATCGTTTATGGTTTCTGCTTTTAAATCCGATGTCCCCGTTTATATCCCAGCTCTTAGTGATTCTTCAATTGGTTTAAACATGTTACCATTAATGTTAAATGAAAAAATCTCGATAAATGTTATTCAGGATATAGCTGAGTCTGCTGCAATTTTATGGAAAAGCGAAAAGTCTGGTGGGGTTGAATTGGGTGGTGGAGTTCCTAAAAACTTTTTCCAACAAACAGGACCAGCACTTTATCAAATATTGAAAATAAAGGAGGGTGGAAGTGATTTTATAGTACAACTTACTGATGCCAGGCCAGATACAGGAGGCCTTTCGGGCGCAACATTACAAGAGGGTAAGAGTTGGGGGAAAATTAAGACATCCCACAAAGGAAATGTTGTGGTATATGGGGACGTGTCAGTATATTTCCCCATCCTGTGTGCGCATTTACTAACTAAATGCAAACCAAGAAATAAAAAAAGAATATACAAGGATAAGAATAAATGGGTTGAAGAGATGAAACAAATTTTTAACAAAAAATAAGCAAATTGTAAAGGTCAAAAAAAGTATTTAGAATAACCACAGTAAATACAATCAGATGTCCGAATCTAGTCAACTATTAGTAAGAAGGATAAAAAACGGTACTGTAATAGACCATATTGAATCACCAAGGGCACTGCTTGTTCTCAATATACTGAATATTACAGGACAGGAAGGAAACGTAATTACGGTTGCATTGAATGTTCCAAGCATAAAACATGGAAAAAAAGACATTATCAAGGTTGAAAACAAATTCTTGGAAAAGAAAGAAACAGATAAACTTGCATTAATAGCTCCAAATGCTACAATAAACATAATTAAAAACTATGCATTGAATGAAAAAAGAAGGATACAATTGCCCGATAACATTATTGGTTTTTTTAAATGTCCAAATTTGAGATGCATTACAAATACAGAAGAGGGTTTGAAATCTAAAATTGAAATAATTGATAAGAAAACTATAATGTTAAAATGTCAATATTGTGCAAGATCAATAACAACAAATGAGCTAATAAACTACCAATGATTAATTTTTGCCATCACGATCAATACCTCGGCATTATGAAAATTTGCAATTTTATTTAGATCACAAATGACATGATTTTGATATAGGTATAGAAAGCAAAAACGATTGGTTAGGCATGATATAAAAAATTATGCATTTAATTTATAGATCATTACAAAATAAAATAAAAAAAAGTAAACCTTGAGTTATCAAGATTGTCCAAGGATAATTATAGCTACAACTATACCGTAAATTGCGATAGCCTCACCAAGAGCAGTGAAAACTAATGCTTGAGAACGGAGTTCAGGTTTTTCAGTAATTGCGGCCAAACCAGCAGCACCTACTCCCCCTATAGCAACACCTGCACCTAAAGCAGCAAGACCAAAAGCGACACCTGCACCAATAAACTTCATCCCAGCAGATTCAGCTTGCGCCTGTCCCGCTGGTTGTTGTTGTTCCTGTGCGAAAGCATTTTCTCCTATGAAATACCCGCCACCAGTCACCAATGTAATTCCAAATATTATCATTGAAGAAAAAGATTGTATTCTCATTTTCACAATTTAAGCAAGTTTAGATACCCTATTTAACTATAACGAAAAAATCATCTAAAAAAATAAAATAAAAGAAATAAAAAATAGTTTACCATCAAGACAAGTTTTTGATTTTTTTTATTGCATTCGATTTATTTGTTTCAAGAATTTCTTTAATTCGATTTACCATGTTGTCGTGCTCCGATTTTATTTTTAGTTTAGATTTTTCAAACAAATCATTGATAAATTCATCATTCATTGAAATCATTCCTTCCTTCTATCAAGTACCACTTTCACTTTCTTAAGTCTTACGAATTCCTCTCGTTCCCGTTCCTCCAATGTAGATTTAATAAAAGTCATTGAATTTTGGTATTGGGGCATTATGACATATTCAAGAGCGTTTATTAACTTTTGAGTTTTCTCCAATTCTTTAGCTAATCTAAAAATAGCATTTTCATACTCAGCAGCTCTATAAATTCCAGGTAATACGTTTTTTATAAGTTTTGATGCATTGTCTACAGAGGCAACGGTGTCAATAAAACCATAACCAATTTTATCGGGCGACTGGGTTTCCGTTACCTTCAGTGTTGGCACCTTAACATCAACAATTCTGCGAATGTTAACATCCACTTCAACACTTGGTGGAATTGTTGTTGATATAGAATCCATAGTGGCAGAGCCTAATGACAGGTAAGAGTTAAAAATGGATTTATATATTTCATTTAATGGATTCCAAATATCATCTCGGGCTTTGCTTGCTTCTTCTATCATTTCGTCTATTTTTTTTAACAATACTTCGCGCTTATCATCCAAAATTTTATGCACCATTTTTGCTACCTGCATTGATCTTCTTGTTTTGAGCAATTCAATTTTTGTAGCAATAGGTGAACTTCCAAATGACATTTTAATGGAAAATATAGTCTATGTGGAATTGCTGCTGCTGCTGCTGGCAGCCGCGGCAACCCCAATGTTAGATTGTTGCTGATTTTGGTGTCTGTAATATTGTTTAATATGTTTGTCTTTTATCTTTGTCAATTCAGATTCTGGCAAGGCTGAAAGTATATCCCAAGCTCTACTTAATGTTTCTTCAAGGGATCTACTTTCATCCAAGTTTTGTTTTAAGAAATTATTTTCAAACATATCACCCGTATCAAGATATTTAAGATCTATTCCGGTAAGGCCAGCCCTTCCAACTATTTCGGCCAATGCCCTAACCTCCTGGGATCTGGAATACGCATCGTAAAGTTGGTTTGCGACTTCGCTGTGATCACTTCGGGTTTTTCCCTCACCTATACCATCTTTCATTAACCTAGATAATGACATCAAGACATTTACTGAAGGATAGATCCCTTTTCTGAATAGGTCTCGACCTAATACCATCTGCCCTTCAGTAATGTATCCAGTTAAATCTGGAATTGGATGAGTAATGTCATCAGCAGGCATTGACAGAATAGGAACCTGAGTAACACTCCCATTCTTTCCTTTCAATCTACCAGCTCGCTCATAGATATTTGCAAGATCGGTATATAGGTAACCAGGATATCCCTTTCTTCCAGGAACCTCTTCTCTTGCAGCACTAATCTCTCTCAAAGCCTCGGAATAATTAGTCATATCTGTTAAAATGGCTAGTACATGCATACCCAAATCAAATGCCAAATATTCCGCAACAGTCAAGGCAACCCTAGGAGTAATTATTCGTTCAATGGCAGGATCATCAGCCAAGTTCAAAAACAATACACTTCTTCGAAGAGCTCCTGATTCTTCCAAACTACGTTTAAAATATTGAGCCTCTGAATATTGAACACCAATTGCTGCAAAAACAACTGCAAAATCCTCTTTGGTTCCCACCACAGAAGCTTGTCTTGCTATCTGAGCGGCCAGAATGTTATGGGGCATACCGGAACCTGAAAATATAGGTAATTTTTGTCCTCTTACAAGTGTCAACATTCCATCAATTACAGAGACACCTGTTTGAATAAACGAGGTAGGATATTCACGTTGTTCAGGATTCATTGGTTCCCCATTAACATCTAAAAACTTATCTGCGATTGGTTCAGGTAAACCATCGTTTGGGCGCCCTAAACCATCAAAAACCCTACCTAACACCTCTGGAGATACCGGCATTTGCATAGTTTTTCCAGTAAACTTTGCTTTAGTTCCAACTATAGCCAAGCCCGTGGTTCCTTCAAATACCTGAACTATGGCTTTTCCATACCCTACCTCTAAAACTCTACCTAACCGTCTCTCCCCATCGGGAGTCTCAATCTCCACTAGCTCATCAAAGGAGGCCTGAGTAATACCGTCCACTATCATCAATGGCCCTTTAATTTCAGCTATCTTTGTGTATTCAATATTTATCGAATCAGACAATCAATTTCACCCCTGAATGAACAATTTTATCAAACTGTTCATGCATTTGCTTATCTAGTTGATCTAACTTGGCAATATCTTCATCAGGAATTTCAAATTTTGCTTTAAGTATTGATGGAATTATAGGCATTGTTCTAATATCAGCTAATGTTATTCCCTCTTTTAGAGCTTTTTGAGCTTCTTTATGGTAGTTTACAATTAATTTTACCAGTTTTAGTTGTTTTTCAGGACTAGAGTATGTATCAACTTTATCAAAAGAGTTTTGCTGTAAAATACCAATTTTTATCATTCTTGCTACTTCAAGTATTAATTTTTCCTCATCTGGCAATGACTCTGGACCAAGAAGCCTTACAATTTCTTTTAATGTGTCTTCCCTTTGTAAAAGGTTGTATGAATACGCACGAAGATCATACCACTCAGAACTGACATTTTCCTTCCACCATTTTGAAACATCTTCCAGATAGCCAGAATAAGAATTCATCCAGTTAATGGAAGGATAATGTCTGGAATAAGCTAGTCTTGTATCCAAAGCCCAGAAGGTTTTGATGAATCTAATTGTATGTGTGGTGACTGGCTCAGTAAAGTCTGCCCCTGAGGGGGAAACAGCTCCAACTAGTGTCACAGAACCAGTTCTATTAGGGGAACCTAAAGCTTTTACTCTGCCCGCACGTTCATAAAATTCAGCCAATCTAGAAGCCAGGTATGAAGGATAACCTTCTTCCGCAGGCATCTCCTCAAGCCTTCCAGACATCTCCCTCAAAGCTTCTGCCCACCGGCTTGTTGAATCGGCAACAAGGACAACATCCAGCCCCATATCCCTATAGTATTCTGCTAGGGTTACGCCAGTGTAAATCGAAGCCTCTCTTGCAGCTACAGGCATGTTACTGGTATTAGCAACTAGGACAGTTCTCTCCATAAGCGGCCTATTGGATCTAGGATCAATTAAATGCGGAAATTCAACTAACACTTCAGTCATTTCGTTGCCACGTTCACCACAACCTATGTAAACCACAACTTTGGAATCTGCCCATTTGGCAATCTGGTGCAAAGTAACAGTTTTACCGGTTCCAAAACCACCTGGAATGGCGCCAGTACCACCTTTTGCTATCGGAAAATATGTGTCAATAACTCTTTGTCCCGTTATCAATGGTACTGTAGGGTCATACCTTTCCGTATAAGGCCTGGGTTTCCTTACAGGCCATTTGTGATACATTTTTAATGGTATTTTCCCCTCACTGGTTTCCAGCGTTACAACAACTTGTTCAATATCATAATCACCTTCAGAAATAACATCAACGATGGTTCCATTCTTAAAGTTTGGAGGAACCATGATGCTATGATTTAGGAGGGGTGTTTCCTCTACATAGCCTAGAACCGAACCCGAACCCACGCCATCATTTTTTCTTACCACGGGTTGGAAGTGATATTTTTTTTTCATATCAACGGGATCTGTATGGACACCACGACCTATGTAAGATCCGGATTTTTGAGCTATTTCACCTAGTGGTCTTTGGATACCATCATAAATTTTTCCAATTATCCCAGGGCCTAAAAGAACTGACAATGGTTGGCCAGTGCCTGTAACTGATTCCCCTGGTTTGAGTCCGGATGTAGACTCATAAACTTGTATAAATGCGGTATCACCCGTTAAACGTATTACCTCCCCAACTAATTTAGAATTACCAACCTCAACGGTTTCGTACATTTTTACAGTAGACATGCCATCAGCTTTAACAGCAGGCCCACTTACCCAAATGATTCGTCCTTTTGCTACCAATTTCTCTTCTTCACTCTCGTAGAATTTGGGCGATATTCTTCCTTATAATTGGTTTGACTCTTTCTAACTTTGAATCAATAGTCCCGTCATAGCTCATCAAACCATCTGACGATCTAACTCGAATCCCACCAATAAAATCGAAAAAACTGTCTGAAACAGCGATTTTGTAGTTTGTGTTTTTTTTAATAAAATCATTTATAACCTTAATTATTAGATTTTTGTCATTTTTATTGCACTCTACAACAATATCTCTTGTCTGAATAGCTGAAACACCTTCTTCTAATGTTCTTAAAATCATAGATTCATATCCCTTTTCCTTACTTAAAACATATAGTTTTTCTTTGGCTTTTTCAAAAACGTTATTTACAGCAGATTCTAGCAATATTAGTTGTTTGTTTCTAGCAGATATTTTACTGGCGCCTATTATTTGTCGTTTTATACTTTCGGATTGTTTTTGGG
>JACDHC010000146.1 GCA_013821245.1 Candidatus Nitrosopumilus sp. | reverse complement strand
ATGTCGGATTATTTAATGGGATTTGGGCTTGGCAGGTAATAAGCGGGTTAACGTATCCCTTGGGCGGGTATGGGAGGGTGAAAAAACAATATATGCAGGCACATTGTTCTGGGAGTTTCAAATAAGAAAATGATTATGGTTTTGCTGTTCCACCACCACCACCACCGGCTGTTTGGTCAGTGCTGATACTACCATTATTTGCTTGGCCTAGGTTAGCAGTATTGCTACATGAAATAGAACTATGTGGCAATAATTTGACATAACCAGAAACACATGATTGTGTAGATTGTTGACTTTGGCTTATAGCTGAATTTGCAGTGTTTGAACCACCCATTGCACCTGCTGCGCCTGTACCATTGCCACTTCCACCTGTACCTGTTCCACCACCACCTCCGGCTGTTTGACCTGTGCTGATGCCACCATTATTTGCTTGACCTGTGTTAGCAACTTTTTTACAGGCAGGATCTGGAAGGGCACCAGAAGCACATTTTGCAGCTTTTGATTCTTTTGATATCTTATTAAAAGAAAATGGTTGAGCAGAGGCACTTTTGCTCATCGCTAAGGGTGCAAAAATCAATGAACCTGCAATAAAGATTGACAACAGTGCAAATATTTCCTTATTGTTCTCATTAATATGAAGACCCATTAATAGCACTATTGGATTAATACATGATATTTACCTTTTGTAACAATCACTGGCTCTGTTCACATAACAAAAAACCCCTAGCTTGAAGATTAAAGAAACCTGTTTATGGCTAGGATCTAAAACAGAAAAATGGTAAAATGGTAAATGAACGCAAATATTTTAAATTTTATAACATGCAATTCTTTTCTAACTATTTTGTAATCCATTGATGTGAAGCCAATTTGACAATCAACAAAGATGCAAAAAGTCTTGGCATGCCTTGGGCAAAGAGTACGGTTATGCCAAGGTTGTCAAAGTTGGATGCCGATCTTTCTAACGGGACAGGTAAACCATGACGAAAATTGAAATTTTGTTGGAATTGCAGATATGGATACTCAGATGTGCCAGGCATAATCCAAAATCCTGAAGGTGCTCGCATTGTATGAAGCGACTAATCCGGCCATACCTAAGATTGGCTATATACTATTTCGCAATTCATGTGCTGCCTAGTTAACAAATTTTTTCTGCATTCTAACACAACCCTCCACATTTTGGATTGACTTGGTCTGATACCAAGCCTCTCAACATCAATACGTTGGAGGTTTAGAACAATTTATTCAAAAAATGATGTACACTAAATCTGGTTTGCCTAGCCAAACGTAAATGTGTATGCCTGAAAACCTTTTCCTTTGATATCGATGATAAGCGAGTGGGTTCCATCATATGATTGATGATTTGCAATGTTGTACAATCGTGGACTATCGATTAACAATTTATGATCATCTACAATATCTACTCCTTTGGAGTTGTTGTCTAACAAAGAATTGTCTTCATGTACTATTGCTTGCCCTATACCTCCTGCTACCAAGTTTACAGATTTTGCAGAATATGTCAATACAATCTTGCCAAGCTCGCTTTGTAATTCCATGTTATCGGGATTATTTTTCCATTCTCCTTCCAGATATATTGTATTGGATTTAATACTGGAATTGGAAGGGGTGGCATATTTTATAACTTGTCCAGGATGAAAACCTTCTGGATTTCCTAATGACGTATCTTTGAATTTATGTCCGAAATATAACTCAGAGGTTTTTATTTTTGTAAAGTCCACTGGTTGTTTAAGAAAACCGCTGATTTTGTTCTGGTTACTTGGAGTTTTGTTCACATCTGAAGGCTTTGAATTGCTTTCTAGAATCTCCATACCAATTTTAGAGTTTCGTTCAGATAATAGCGATTGAACCATTTTTTCTGTTTGATCATAGTTCCCTTCACCAATCCTATCGTACCTTATATGGCCTTGGTCGTCAACCAAGTACATCCTTGGCCAATAATTGTTCCCGTATGCATTCCAAGTCTTGTATTCATTATCTTGAATAACCGGATACTCTATACCATACCTTTCTACCGCCTTCTTTAAATTATCAATGTTTTTTTCAAATTCAAATTCTGGCGTATGCACCCCAACTATCACTAAACCTTTATCGGAATACTTCGTATTCCAGTCAATGAGATATGGAAGGGTTCTCAGAACATTAATGCAGCTATAGGTCCAAAAATTGACGAGCACTACTTTTCCTTTTAGACTATCCGTTGTTATAGGCAGTTGACTGTTATCGATGTTTAAGGTTCCCCCAGTTTTTTCAAATCCAGGTGCAATGCTCGTACTGAAAGCGGGCTTTGTAAAATTTGTTATAAAATCAGCAACTATTGTTACTGACAGTGCAATCACAATCATTAAAACAATAATCCTATATCTCATTTTTGATTCGGTTCCTACTTGGGATGTTGTTTCTGCGATGCATATTACTTTGTAAATTTAATGAAGATATAGACGACATCAGAATAATACCTGGTTGTTATGTCTTGTGGAGTGCGTTTTTTCTATTAATCTATTACGGCCGTGATCCAGAGTGGAGTTCTCATTCACACTTTCTTGTTCTTTATCTTTTTCCATAAAAGGACCAGACTATAAATAGCGTCAAGGTAACTTATTTAGTTTTAAATATCACTATTTCCATTTTTTGCACTGTTATATTAAATGCTAAAAATTGGACCGTCACTTTTTTGAACTCTAGTAAAAGCAATATTGATCAGAATAAAATATGTTCAATGCCGCATTCTATTTTTTATTAATTTTACTTTCTCTCATTTCATTGTGAATAATACAAAAGCCAAGGCATTTTAGCGATTGAATTGCCCCAAAGTTATAGGGGTGAGCCTCGTATAAAAGATCAAAAAACTATTGTGCACCCGCTTCCAAATCTTTATCCTAGATGTTTTTTATTTACATGTCTGTTTTTTATTATTATTGTTGTTCACATTATGGACAGATAGGATATACACACCCAGATGAAGACAAATCAGCCACCGGGAATTTAGATTACGGATTTTAGATTAAAATAAAAGAAATTGTCGCTATTTGGATCATCATCATCGTCTCTGTCTAGGATATTGTTGGGCGCGACAGCAATTGTATTTCTTTATTTAATTGCTTTCCATATCTATTTATCCTAACTACTACATTGTCCCCAACATTCTTATTTTGTATATGGGATGATAACTGTGCTGGCTCCTGTATCTGTTTGCCATCTAGTAACACTATAATATCGCCTTTTCTTAAATCCGCAAAATTGGCAGGGCTGTTTTGCTGTACCTCTGCGATAAGCACTCCTTGCTCTGCTGGAAGCCCGTAATAGTGTGCTAGTTGCCTTGTGATCTTCAATGTCGAAATGCCTAACCAAGGCCTGTTTGTTACCCGGCCATTTTCTATCAAATCGTTTAATATTGTTTTTGCAACGCTTATTGGAATGGCAAAACCTATTCCTTGAGCGTAAGGCATTTTTGCGGTATTTATTCCAATGACCTTCCCACTTGAATCAATTAGGGGTCCACCTGAATTTCCCGGGTTTATTGCAGCATCGGTCTGGATTAACTCAAGAATTCCGTTTTCAAATTGCAGTTTTCTGTTTAGGGAACTTATTATTCCTGCGGTTATTGTTGGGCCACCTGTTAAGCCAAACGGATTTCCTATCGCTATTACAATTTGACCCAACTTTAAGTTTTCTGAGGTTCCCAATTCAGCAAATGAAAAGGCTTCCTTTGATTTGATTCTTATTATTGCTAAATCAGTTGGTTTGTCTGTTCTTACCACAACACCATCAAAGATGTTACCATCGTTAGTAGTAATAGTCAATTTATCTGCTTTGTCAATCACATGGTAATTAGTAAGGATGTGCCCTTTTTTATCAATTATTACACCCGAACCAACACCTTCGGTAGGAAATACCCTTAATAACTGATCCCTCATCATCCTGACACTGGCAATGTTGACTACGCTTTTTCTCATTGTTTCGACAGCGTTTACAATCAAATTCTCATCAGTAGATATGGGAATCATTTGTTAAACCCTGTCTCCTTTTTTGATAAATTTTACAAGGTTGTTTTTTAATCGGTTGGGACTTGAATTCGATTTATTGAGTATTGCTAAAAGATCTAATTCTTTTCTGGCTGTACTTTTAGTCCAGTCTTTTTCTATCACTCAATAAAATATAAGGCAATTCGCAAATATAAAAATATGGTTACCATTCTGTTATTAAATCAATAAGATTAATATGATGGCGCAATCAGATCTCAATACCAAATTTAGAAACACTGTTCCAAAATTGCATTTGATATTTCATTTTTGGAGGATTAATCAGAATTATTTCCTATAGGAATCTGTTTCAGACTAATGCCAATTGAAATTGATTTTGAAAAAAAGTGTCTGAGAAAATAAAAAGAGATATCATGACCAAAGTCGACAAAAATATACTTAAAGATAATTTTTTGTAAAACAAATATCCCTGACATTTCTTGTTACAACTATATAAAAATGTGTCATTTACTCGGTTTTGTTCCCTAAGAAAATGCTTACCTTCAATAAGTAAAAGGGCTATCATACGGTAATACTATAGTCCTAATATATCGGCAAATATGGTAAAGTATTTTACTTACTTTAAAAATAGAAATTGAAAAGTAGGCAGTGTTAAGACCATCTGCAAAATAATTCTAAATTAGTCTGGCTGTTGGCCATATAAAATGAATATTTGGGTCATAATAAAACATATCTGCTTTTAATCGATACTGTTGTATTGGACAGATAATGGTTAAAAATCAAAAGGTGGCGGTTGTAACAGGAAGTTCATCAGGTATTGGATTTGAAACATCCTTGGCACTGGCCAGAAACGGGTATTTTACTTATGCCGCTATGAGGGATTTGCAAAAATCCAGAGTCTTGGAGGGAATTGCCCATGATGAAAATGTTTCACTAAAAACTATTGAGATGGATGTTGATTACGACCATTCGGTAAAGAATGCGATAGATGGAATAATTGGTGAATCTGGACGAATTGATGTGCTGGTCAACAATGCAGGCTTTGGTCTTTTTGGATCCTTGGAGGATCTTGAGATGGACGAGATAAAAAAGCAATATGAAACAAATGTGTTTGGTGTAATAAGGGCAACCAAAAAGGTCCTTCCAACACTGAGACTCAGACAGAATGGAATTATAGTCAATATTAGCTCCATAGCTGGTTTAGCAGGTGTTCCTTCCCAATCCATTTACTGCGGAACGAAATTTGCAGTTGAGGGATTGAGCGAATCCCTGTCTTTTGAGGTTGAGCCTTTTGGGATAAAAGTGATACTTGTTGAAC
>JACDHC010000145.1 GCA_013821245.1 Candidatus Nitrosopumilus sp. | reverse complement strand
AACACTGTTTCTTTATTAAAGAATTCGGTCCATTCGTCAGACTTTTTCTTTAGAGGAATATTTAATATTTCCTTATAAAATTGGACTGATTTATCCATATCCGATACTAAAAGTATAACAGCTCCTAATTTTCTAAATGACATTAAACTGAATATGTTGCTTCCAAATTATGAACTTTTGTATATTGTAGTTATTTTTTATAGGCTGTATCCTAACAAATCTAAAAAACTTTATTTATGTATTTAATGATATCATTCATTGCTAAACAAACTTTTTTTTATATACGTGGCAAAAAATGAAGACTGGAAACAGCTTTACAATGAGGACTGGACTTATGTTTCATCCATGACTAGATTTTTCAAGTGGTGGATAAAACATGAATTTCATGTGGATGTGGCAATAGAATGCGACATACTGCCTGTAATACCCGGTAGAATATTTGATAGACCATCAATAGCTTATCTTTTGAAAGACCATTCGGAAAGAGGCAGTTCTGTTTTCCATTTTTATCTTCCATACTTCAAACCCATATTTACAGATTGCCGTCCAGTAGATGGCTATCACTCAAATAATTTTGGAATTGTTACATGGCATAGACCTAAACAAATATCCGTATCTTCTGGTGAAAACGAAAAATTTTTTGCAGACTATAATTGTGCTCAAATATCTCATGTTTTATCACATGAATTTCTTCGACGAAGTAATAAGAAAAGAAAAACGTATTTTGATGGTATTCACAAGCTATGGGACCTTCACCTTCAAGGCACTGTGCCGTTTTTATATTTTAACCGGCAGTTCAACAGGGTTTCAAGAAATGATGAATATCGCTATGTTACTATTGACTTGGCAAAACTTTGATATTAACGGTATTAAAATATTGGTTATCTCAATGAATTTCCGTTTGAAATATTACTATTATATGATAAAAAGCGGAGCAATAATTTCCACTATAGGAGTAATCATGTTAATTGTGTTTGGATTGATTTTGTTAATATTTCCCGTAACAAAATCATGTGAAAAAAGTTGTGTTTATACTTCTACTGCGCCAGAATATTTTAGGCAGTTTATCAATCCCCTGTTTCTATTTGTTTCACTATCATTAATATCAATTGGGATATTTTCAATTAGAATTGGAAAATTGAAAACATTAAATCAAAGGTTTTAAACGGTGATGGATTTATTGTAATTATTCGATTTTTTAGGTCTTCATTAAATTAAAATGTGTGTCAATACGAATATAACTTGTGTTTATGATCAACCCATTTAAAAAGTGGAAGCCTAAGGGTAAAATGTATAGCTTTAGATGTACACAATGTGGTGACGCATTCATCTCCTCCCACAATCTTGACGCACCTCTTTGTGGTACCTGTATTCAAAAAGTAAAATCCCTGGATTCAACTGTTGATAACGAAAAACAATGTTCTAAATGCGGCAATACAGGTGTAATTTATGGAAAGGACAGATGTCACTCTTGCTATTTTAATTTCAAAAGAAACAACTAACTCTTAACTCAACGTGTGTGTGGGGTTTTTTTAAGAGTTATTATAAAAAATTTCATTAAATAAAAACTAATGGTTTTTATGCTGCTTTTTTCCTTTCATAATAAATTTTGCACATTTTGGTTTACTTTGTGATAATATAACTTTGATCATTTGAAATAAAAAAAGTGTGCTCTGCTTGGGATACAATTTTATTGTTGCCTTCTACAAGAATCGGATAAGATCGGATATTTTTCTTTTTTATTAAAAGATTTATCATTTTGTTTAGCAAAGTTTCATCATAATCCTTAATTAGCCATCTTATAGCAAAAGGCAATGTTTTAAAGCGATTCCATAAATAGGATATAAAATCATCCAAGTCTTTATCTTTAGTTGGTTTTCTGGAGACAATGGAAAAGATATTCTGAGTCTTTCCTTCATAAACAATTCCCAAGCCATCCCTAGTTGTAACAAAAGGTTCAATTGCATATGCCTGATTATTGACCAAAGAAAAGGAAGACCCCATTGTCCTGATGTTTGGGATTGATTTTCCCGCGTGCACAGTATATTGGTCCAGTGAGTGACCGCTCAGATTTTGGATGGGCTTCAAACCATTGTGTGTTATAGTGTTTTCGATTGTTTTTCCTATATCCCCAGATTTTGTGTTAATTTTTGTAATTTTAATCGCTTCAGATAAAGACAACTCAGCAACATCCACTAATTGATCATATTTTGAATTATACGAAATAGTAACTGCCGTATCAGCAATATGTCCATTAATATGAACACCTATATCGATTTTAATAACATCAGTGTCTTTAACTACAGTTGGATCTTGGGGTTCAGCAGTATAATGTGCTGCTATTTCATTTAAGCTTACATTTACAGGGAATGCGGGATTTCCTCCAAGTAAAGTAATTTCATTTTCTATAGATTCACAAATCTCAAACAGAGTTCTATCAATATGATTTTTTTTGCGAGTATTTTCTCTAACTGTCGAAGCAATCTTACCTGCAAGTATATAGTTTTCCAATATCATAAATTAAAGGTATTATCGATTTAAGATAATATAATACAATATAATTTAGTAAGTTGTTTTTTGCAAATTAAATTACCTAAAAATAAGATTAAAATTAGACTAAAATTTCAGATTATAAAGAAGGGATCGTTGTCTAGCATGGTAGGATGCCAGCCTTGGGCGCTGGAGGTCGTCGGTTCAAATCCGGCCGGTCCCATCCTAACAAATAAAGATTAAATCAAAAATAAATAAACAAATAAGTTAGAAATAATAAAACAAAACTATACTCTTCTTCCCCTACGTCCACCAGGTTTTCTCGTTGTGTCATGCGGTACGGGTGTAACATCATCTATTCGTCCTATTCTGAATCCCGCTCTTGCTAAAGCTCTTATTGCAGCTTGAGCTCCAGGGCCAGGAATTCTAGCACCTACCCCACCTACAGCTCGAACCCTTATATGCAGTGCATTGATACCCTTGGTTTTAGCAGCATCTGCAGCTGAAACAGCAGATTTCATAGCTGCATAGGGGGAAGACTCGTAACGATCTGCAGTAACATGTCGGCCACCAGAGCTAATAGATATGGTTTCAGCACCACTTATATCAGTGATATGAACTAAAGTATTGTTATAACTACTGAAAATATGGGCCACTCCCCACTTATATTGAGTAATTTCCTCTTGAGACATTAATATAAAAATTTTTACTCAACGCATTTAAAAACTTTGTTAAGTTAAATGGGTAAAACCTTTATTTTTCAATAACCTCTTTTGTTCATTGGGGTAGGTTACAAAAACTTTGCCTATTCCACTAACAACTCTCCCAATGATAAAAAAATCTAAACAATATTTTTTTACCAGATAATTAACTTTTATTATATTTTTTTTTGGAATTGTTCCAATTATATGATATTCTTCACCTCCATAAAATATAAGATCATCTAGGCCAAGGTTATTGAGTATTGAGAATTTATTCAATTCTGGTGGAATAGGTATTTTATCCCTATGTATTAACATATTGACTTTGCTTTCTTTTGCTAATTCGTATAATGACGCAGCAAGACCATCACTAGAGTCTATAGAGGAAGAAAGATATTTAGATAATTTTAATCCAAATTTTATTTGGGGTAATGGGTTCAATATAGATTCGATTGACTTCTTTTTAAATAAATTGTTGGGGGTTTTAGAATCATTCAACAGAATCTTTAAACCAGCGGAACTATATCCAAATGGGCCCGAAACTATTACATAATCACCAACAATAGCACCATTTCTCCTAGGAATATTCAAATTGTTGTTAGAAAATCCTAACATACAACAATCTATAACTAACTCTTTGGATTGATTAATATCACCACCAATTATAAAAAAGCCAAATTCTCTCGATGTTAATGTAAATCCATTAATTAATCCACGAACATCCCCCTTACTTAACGATAAAGGTATTCCTAAAGAAACTAATGCTACCTTAGGCCTTATTCCTTTTGCACCTAAATCACTCAAACAAGAAACCAGAGACTTTCTAGCTATTTGCTTGAATGTCATCCTAGGAGGGACATCTGTATGCTCTACTAACATATCACATGTAGCAGATAAATAACAGTTTTTATTTGGTTTTTTAATTATCTTTTCAAGTGAAATTACAGAGATATCATCTTTACCAAATAAAGGTTCCAAGCCAGTATTACCCAATTTGGACGTAATTAAACCCAATATCTGTTTTTCATTGAATCTTTTCATAAATTTCGTATATTTTATTGTAAATTAATTTATGTAGAGAATCAGAACGATTTTTTCCGGATTCTAAAGATATTCTTAGCACATGTTCTGTATTTGAAGCTCTAACTAGAACCCATGAGTCATCATCAAGAATAAATTTATAGCCATCGTCATCTATTATTGAACTCGAATAAGGTTTTAGAACTATAGATATTTTTTCAAGCAGATCATTTAATTTAATTTCAGGTTTAATTGGAAGTTTTGTTCTGACCTGTGTATAATTTGAAGCTAGAGCTAAACATTCATCAATTACTTTTTGATCTAATGAAGAAACTATAATACTAGCTAAAAGCCCATCTCTGCAAGATGTAAAATTTGGCATAATAAAACCACCGCTACTTCCTTCACCCCCAGTCTCACCATTAACTTCAGATATTTTTTTTATAACATTGGATTCCCCAACCTTAGAATAATAAACCTCTCCACCATATTCCCTAATGTATTTTTCAATGGAAATACTTGAATCCAAACTGATGACAAATTTTTTAGTTTTGTTATAAATTGCACCCGAGACACACAATAAAAGAGTCAAATCAGGACTAAGCCGTTCGCCCATATTATTAACAATTACAAGCCTATCACCATCCATATCAAATGCAAATCCAAGATTCAATTTATTTAATTTAACCAACTCTCTCAAGTCATCTAAATTATCAGAGGTTGGGTCTGGGCCTCTTGAGGAAAAGCCAAATTGATCATTTATGCTCAAGTGTTTTATTTTATATATTTGAAACAATCTGTTAACATAATTACAGGCAGCACCCCCTCCAAAATCAAAACCAACTCTAAAGTCTGATTTGATATCATTGGGAATTGGAATATAATGCGTTATATCGGTCAAATAGGTTGAATGAATTTTATAATATTCACCGGTACCAGAATATTCTCGAATTGTATTTTTTAGCATAAGATCTAATTCCTCTTCAAATAACCCCCTCCCATTAACCAATAATTTTAGGCCATTCCATTCCATTGGATTATGAGAAGCAGTAATCATTATTGAACCGCTATATTTTCTAGATTCTCGGAACAGTACAGGGGTGGGTGCTATACCCAAATCATAAACGTTTATCCCTTGCTCCAAAAGACAACCAATTACATTATCACAGATAATTTTTCCTGAATGTCTACTATCC
>JACDHC010000018.1 GCA_013821245.1 Candidatus Nitrosopumilus sp. | reverse complement strand
ATAACATATACCATTTTCATAAACAAAATACATAGATAAAATGAGGGCTTTACAATTGTAAAAAATATGGTTGGTGTCAAAATAAATCCTTTTGATTAAACTACATGCCGATTTTACATTTGTAAAGGTTGGTCATTATATTTCTCCGCGCCCATCACAGTTTAATGATAAATGATTTAACATACGAAATATTAGATGAGAAAAAATCAAATAACAAGGATAATAGCAATAATGCCAGACACCAAGGAGAACAAAAACAAGTTCAAGGATCCCATCACCATCACAAACAACAACAGCAACAACAGCAACAACAGCAACAACAAAATCCAATTCTCCACTACAATGTCAATCTTCTATATGACCCTCAAACTCCAAAAGCAGGAATTTCCACCAAACTAACCATACACATAACGGAGCAACACTCAGGCGACATTATCCAAGAGTTTGAAACCATCCATGACAAACTCATGCACATCATAATTGTAGGAGAAGACCTTTCCTACTTTGCACACATTCATCCCGTGTTTGAAACCTCTAGCAGAAACTTTACTATCAATCACACATTCCCTGAATCCGGAAAGTACAAGGTTTGGATAGATTTCAAACCAAAAAACGGAAGCCAAACCCTTGTTGCATTCATACTCAATGTTACTGGAAGCCCCATACATGACTTAATTCCATTAGTGAATAGCAAACAGTATGCAAAGAACATAAATGATGAATATATAGTCAGCCTAATACTACCAAAAGAAATCAGAGCTAAAGAGGATACGGACATCACGTATAGTATATCCGATGTTTTTGGAAACCCAATCACAGGTTTGGAGCCACTGATGGGAGCTGGTGGACATAGCGTCATTATAAGCAGAAATGTTCGTGAGTTCTTGCACGTTCACCCAAGTGAGGAAGTTGAACCCAATTGGAAAGGCGGTCCGGCCGTGTCCTTTAAAACGAACTTTACTAATCCAGGTTTATACAAGGTGTGGGGACAGTTTCAGCACCATGGAAAAATAATAACGGCAGACTTTATTTTAGAAGTCGTCTAATGTTTTTCATTTCATCTTGTTTATTTTAAAGATGATTATGCAAGTGACCTTATCGTGCCTATAATAGAATTAAACAACTTGGCAATAAATAACCTAGCGAGCCACTCTAACGAATTTGTAGCCAGACTTTTCTAGTCTGTTTTTTATTTCTTCCCTATTTATCAAAGTGGAGTCATATTCCACCACCACGCTATCTGTCATATAGTCCACATCAATTTTCTTTATCGCATCCTCATCTTTCAGTTGCTTTTCCACTATGGGTTTGCAGGTAAAACAATACATTCTAACTACCTTGAAGAATGCTCTTTCGATTTGAGTCAATGGTATAACGCAACATTGTTTTAAGATATATCATTAATCAATGGTCAAAATAAAATTAACCAATAAGAGAACTATCGCATATCACTCAAAATCCATAAAATAAAGATAAAGCATTATCCTAATTTGTTATGCATTGATATATAATCTTTACATTTGTAAAGTCATCTGACTAACTATGTGTTTGCTGTTATTATGGCTGATGAACATAAATCAAAAAGAACAAGAATGTGCCAAAGCAAATGAAAGGACTAGTGACAAATAAAGAAAAGAATCTGTTTCTTGTTTTGCTGCGTATAGTGTGATACAAAAAAAACATTCTGAATACACCATTTTTTACCCTGTTTTTTTATAAATCAAGCTTGCAGTACAATACCGAGAAATTACCAACTATCTTTTGGCTTTTAGCATCTTCACATGCCGTTGCGGATTCCACTTTAATTGGGCTATTTTCTTTATTTTGCTTGTTAATCATTCAAATATTATGAAAAAGCATAAAAGTGTCGCAAAATAAATACTGGTTAAGTTCTAAAAATAAAATAGATGTTGTTTATCGATTTTTTAGCATCCGTAACTTGCTAAATTGTCTTTCTTTCCTTCTTGACAGGAGAGGTCACCTAAGACTGGATTGTCTGGGAACCCGTGCTTTTCATGGAATTTGACATCTTGTTGAGAACCGAATCCATGTTTGTCTTCTACTCTTTCATGCTTTTCATCCACTTTTGCTTGTGATTCGTCTGCAAAAACAATATTAGAGGACACAAATGAGACCATTGTTCCGGACAATACAATTGCAGATATTACTAATACAATGTTTTGGTATTTCATTAAATAAGAAATATTATGGCGTATATTTATATGTTGTTAACTAAACCCAATATCATACAAATTAATATTGTTTATCTTTTAATTAAATTAATTGTTATTCTTTTGGAAGGATTGTGTAAATTATATACAATTTTATGGTGCTTAATTCCAAAAGTAAAAAGTAAAAAGAAACTTCGATAAAAAATAATATATCGCTGAAAACTAACATATACAAACCACTGTTGATTGAAATTTGCAAATTTACACAAGGCACGTTTATTTAGGATTGTTAAAAATACTTATTTAATTTAACAATAAATTTTAAAAAATATGGTTTATATTTAAAAATAAAGATTGGCAAGTAATAGTACGTTATCAGTTTCTGCCGCCATAAAGAAAAAAAAATTAAAAGTTGTACTTGTTTTGGTATCCTCCTATCTGATAGTAGAAGTTATAACAGGACTTTATTCAGGAAGCCTCGCATTACTTGCCGATGCAGGCCATATGTTTACAGACGCTTTTGGAATAGGCCTTGCTTTATTTGCGACGACATACAGTCAAAGAGCGGCAACACCAGGGCATACTTTTGGCTTTTATAGAACCGAAATATTGGCTTCACTTGCTAATGGTGTTATTTTATTGTCAATATCCGTTTTTATTGTTTATGAGGCATATCGCCGTATTTTTGAACCCACCCAAATTCAAAGTATTCCCATGCTTGTTGTAGCTGTCATAGGATTAGTTGTCAATATGGCGGGGATGCTATATCTTAAAAACGTCCATGCACATAACCACGGATCGGCCAAGTCCAATAAAGACGAAATAGATAACCATGTTGGGCATGGGCATGGAAAAAAAGAAGATTTAAACATGCAAAACAGAATTAAAAATTTTGTATCCAGTAAAACTGGCAAAAGAAAACAAGACGGCCAAGTGGAGGATTTAAACATGCAGGGAGCCAGGTTGGAATTATTAAGTGATACGGTTGGCTCAATTGGAGTAATTATTGCAGCATTGATAATACTTTTGACTAATTTTAGGCTAATTGATCCTATAATAAGCATAGGCCTGGCCATATTTATGGTTCCGCGTACATGGTCCATAATAAAAAAATCCATGAATATATTGATGGAAGGAACACCATCGAATTTATCTTATGAAGAAATACAAAAAGCAATATTGCAAATAAAGGGAGTTACCGGAATATTTGAGCTACACATATGGTGCATAACATCCGGAATAAATGCACTATCAGCCCATGTTGTGGTAATTGATTTAGAAAGCTCAAATAGGATTTTGCAGGATATCAATAGAGTACTTGAAAAGAGATTCAAAATATCTCATACTACCATTCAAATAGAAGGTTATCATTCGACAAAGGATTTAAAAACACAAGAATAGCAGTTTCGATTAAATATTCACAATAAAAAACGTCAATATAGCATACCATTATCAAATAATCTAGATGTTTGTATCATGGATTTTTAGTCCAAAGTCTTTGATTATCCTTGATTTTACTCCATCCGTCTTGTTCCGTATTAACACGTTCAACAGAGATATCATCAAAGTATCTATCCAACACACTTTCTCTTTCCATTGCCAAGGGTGGTGAACAATAATCTTCTTCAATCCATATTACATAATCTGGATTATTGCCATCTATTCTTGCGTTTTCCAAAGATTTTTGCAATGCTTTTCCAAACGGTTTCATATTGATTATTTTACCTGAATCTAACTCTTTACGAAGTTCTGAAAGATGGTCATTGGGTTTAGCCTTTACTAAATAAAATGTCAATATAATAATAAAGATATGATTTATTAAAATAATTAAACTTAATCCAAGGTATTTTATTTACAGGCTCATAAAAAAGAATACAACGGCAGTTAAACCAATAGATTTATTGTTAAGTGACTGGATCACATGATTTATTATTTAATCAGTTTATTAACATATAAAGACATTTTCAGCACTTTTCAAATTAATTAGTATAAAATTGGGTTCTGTTGATTCCTTCGGTGTTATTTATGGATGTTCAAAAACAGGTGGTAAGTTTAGGCAATGAAAGAAAATCTTATATACATTTTTACCATAATGTATTCTACTACAAACTTAAAAAATAAGTTTGTAGGCTCGTTAGTCAATTAGAATCTAAATAACACCTACAAGGATTCTCACCAGTTAGGTGTTATTTATGAAATGAATTGGTTTTGTTGTTTAAATCAGTTGTTAGATTTCAGTTAGTGTTTAAAAATGTGTGTGATGAAATCCGTAAAAGATTGAAAAATAGTAAAATAAATTCATTGTTATGTGCATATAATGTATGTAGATGATTCAGGTACACCTTCATTAAAAGATGATACTTCTTATTATGTAATTTCTGGTGTAATTATGCATATACAAGATCTACATATATTGGGGGGAAAATTTGCAGAATTCAAAAAAAAGTATTTTGTATCTAACTATAAGAAAGATGAAATTCATGTCCATGAAATTTATCATGGCCGAAATAACTTTAGTGAACTTACTCTTGGTGAGAAATATAAAATTCTAAGTGCATTATATAATATAATAAATACAATGCCATTTACCGCAATTACTGTAGGTATCCATAAGCAAGGAATGGAAGATCAATATCCTCAATGGGATATATTCAATGCTACATGGACTTTTATGATTGAACGATATGATATGTTTTTATCTGACTATAGTGATCCACTTGGAAATTTAGTTATTGATGAAAGCGAAAATTTTATTCAAGGTACTACTGTAAATATATTAAAAGAAATATTTGAAAATGGAACTAACTATAAAAAAATCAATAATATTAATCAGGAGTTTTCCTTTTTTCCTTCTCATAATATTAATGGATTACAATTAGCAGATTGTATTTCATATTGTACTCTAAAGGCTTTAAACACCTGTGATAAATTCAGGTCATATTGGGATATAACAAAATCAAAATTAAGAAATAGGAATGGAAATATTAGAAACAATCCCATAAGTATTACCGAATTAACCACATATAAAACCACAAATGACAAATTAACTAAAGAAAATGTCGAATTACAAGATACGATTCGTAATTTAACCGAAAAGATAATGTTATTGACACCGATAAAAGATGAAAAGGTGGGGGATTATATGAGTAATATCATTGTGTCCTAAATGTAACCGTTCTTTAATAAATGAAGAATTTTTATCTCATTCTTGTCAAGTTGTTATTAAAGACATAAAATATAAATGGTTTGTAAAAACTGAAACTGATAATTATGGAGAAGTAATTATTATCGAAACGATTGATGGAACATTATATAGAATTTCACCTGTTCTGCCACCCAAAAATAAACACCCATTCTCAACACCTGATGATGAAACAGAACCCTTTAACGAGATTCCCCCCAGAGTGGAATATCAGTTGACACCCAAAGGGCAAGAACTAACAGAATCCATAATGGATTTGTTACACTGGATGATTAAATGGTCATCAAAATAAATGGCTATTTATTCAAGTTTTATTAACTTTTGATATTTGGCAATACGGTATAAAGAGATTCTATACTCATTATTTTTCTTCTTTCTTGCTGGTTTGTGTGAGATAGGTGGCGGGTATCTAGTTTGGTTGTGGCTAAGGGAAGATTATAGCTGGATTTTTGGCGCATTTGGCGGCCTAGTGCTTTTTCTATATGGGATAATCCCAACGTTTCAGAAATCTCATTTTCATAGGACCTATGCTGCCTATGGGGGAATATTCATTATAATGGCAATATTTTGGGGATACTTTTTTGAAGGAGTCATTCCAGATACCTATGACATTATAGGAACTATAATTGCAAGCATAGGAGTCATCATTATTTTCTATTACCCACGTAAAGAGAGGGAAAAAATTGGAATTAGCTCATCAGCCAACTGATTATAACTTTATCTTCATCCTGTTCACATTTGGATTGTTTGTAGTTGCTGCACTTCTTGAAATAGGTGGCGGGTATCTAGTTTGGTTGTGGCTAAGGGAAAAGAGAAAACCAATTTTTGGCTTGATTGGAGGAATCACTCTATTTTTATACGGAATAATCCCAACGATTCAGCCATCTAATTTTGGCAGGGTATACGCTGCCTATGGGGGAATATTTGTGGTGATGGCAATCATTTGGGGCCTAATAATAGACAAAAAAAGGCCGGATAGATATGAAATCATTGGCGGATTGATTGTTCTCTTGGGCGCTTCAATAATATTTTATTATCCAAGGTGACAATTTTTAAATCTGTGATTCTATTTGTTGCTTATTTGTCATGATAATAAAATGTGCTGACTGTGGCTGCAACCCTCAAGATTGTAAAAGGGGCAAATGTCCTGATTGTTTGTTTGATTTTTGTTGCTGTTTGCCTTTCCAAGGTTAACATTCTTTTTTCATTTCTTTTAAACCAAGAGATTATGAACCAGCATGGTCATTGAAATATGGTAAATAATGAGTGAGGTTTGGGATGGGGTATACCAGTCAGACAATACTTTCTTTGGAGAGGAACCAAGCAGTTTTGCCACACTTTGCTTGAACCACATGAAATCAAACAACGTAAAGAAGGTATTGGAGATAGGGGCAGGTCATGGTAGAGATACACTATTTTTTGCCTCAAATGGCCTTGAGGTAGAAGCCCTGGACTACTCTAGTATAGGTATCGAAATAATAAACAAAAAAGCACATGAAAATAAACTACCGGTAAATTCACAACTCTATGATGTCAAAAAGCCATTACCATTTAAAGATGCATGTTTTGATGCCGCATATTCTCACATGCTTCTGAACATGAGGTTTTCACAGGCTGAGCTCCATTCAGTTTTTTCAGAGATAAGGCGCGTATTAAGGCCAAATGGGTTGAACTATTTTTCTGTCAGAAACCATAATGACCAATTCTATGGTGCAGGGGTTAAAGTCGAAGATGGGGTTTATGATATAAACGGCTTTGAGGTACGATTCTTTTCAGAAAAGGAAATACTTGATTTAATTGCCAAAGAAGGCTTTAACATGCTTTGGATAAGAGAAGAATATGAGGAGCCAGTAACGCTTTATCTTGTGGCAGCCATTAAACTCAAAAAAAACTAATACATGCATTGTTATTATATATGTGTATTACGCTTGAAATGATTTCTAATGTTACCTATGTATCTGAAACCGCCTTAACAATAACGAGTTTCCAAACACCAGCGTGTCACTTATGACCCAACCTAGGGCTCCCAATGCGGGAGTCAGTATGAGTGAGTTAGTCATGCCATAGAAAAGGCCTGCAGCTATTGAAATCGTTATGGCATTATAGGCAAAAGACATTGTCAGGTTTTGCTTTATTTTTTTCATCGAATATTCGGCTAGCTTAAACGCATAAACAATATCGGATAAATCGTTTTTCATGAGAATCACATGTCCCGCATCCATCGCAACATCGGTTCCTGACCTCATTGCAATTCCCACATCGGCTTGGGTCAGCGCAGGCGCGTCATTAATGCCGTCACCTATCATAGCTACCACTTTTCTTTTTTTTTCATTTTGCAAACTCTTTATCAGTTCTGCCTTTTGCTGTGGCAACACCTCTGCCAAAACATTCTTTATCCCAACTTTCTTGGCAATAGCGTTGGCCGTTCTTTTGTTGTCACCACTCAACAGAATTGTTTCTTTTCCCATTGAGTGAATTTGCCTAACTATCTCTATCGAATTCTCCCTTAGCATATCCGCGACCGCTATAATCCCTATCAGCTTGTCCTCAATTAAGACTGTTACCACTGTTTTGCCCTCTGTTTCCAATTCGTATATCTTTGACTGAATCTCTTTGGTGGTTTTGTTTAGGTGATTTATATTTGCGCTTTGTGGGCTTGTAACACTTATTCTCTGTTCTTTGTGCTTTGCAACAACCCCATGTCCTGTGATTGCGTTAAATCCACTGACTTCAAGTAACTGTATCCCTTTCTCGTGTGCTTTTTTTACTATTGCCTGTGCTATGGGATGCTCAGACTTGTTCTCTGATGAGGATGCCATTTGCAGCACGTAGGTTTCATCGTACCCGCCAAACGGAATTATGTCTGTAACTTCGGGTTTTCCCTTGGTCAAGGTTCCTGTCTTGTCAAAGACTATTGTGTCAATTGATGCCAGTTTCTCAAGGTATTTTCCGCCCTTTATGAACATACCCTGTTTTGCGGCGTTGCCAACACCCAATGACACCACCATGGGAGTTGCAATTCCCAAGGCACATGGGCAGGACACAACCAGGACCGTTGCGAAAACAGTCACAGCAAACTGGATTGGAAATTGCCCTACAAGAAGCCAATATAAGGAGGATAAGGCAGCAATACCCAAAACAACAGGAATAAAGTATTTTGCGCACCTGTCTGCAATCCTTTGGATTGAGGGCTTGCTGGCTCTTGCCCTTACCACCATTTCAATTATGTTTGCCAGCACGGTTTGGCTTCCCACACTTGTTGCCTTGATGTGCAGATAGCCATTCCTGTTCGTGGTTCCACCAATTACCCTATCTCCCTCTCCCTTATCAACAGGAATGGATTCGCCTGTAATCATGGATTCGTCAACTGATGAGTTCCCGTAAACTATTACACCATCTGTTGCAATGTTCTCCCCAGGCTTTACTATAAAAACATCCCCAGTTACCAGGTCATTAACATTGACTACTTCTTCCTTCTTCTTCTTCTTCTCCTGCTGCTGCTGCTGCTGCTGCTTCTTTCCATCGCCACTCCTGATTCTAACGGTGGTCTTGGGCTTTAACGCAAGAAGTTTTTTTATGGATTCTGTTGTTGTTCCCAAAGCTTTACTTTCAACATACTCACCAATTGTAAATATTGTCAACACAGAGGCAGAGGCCTCAAAGAATCTAATATCCTGGTTTGTCAGCATGGCAACTATGCTGTAAGCATAAGCAACTGTTGTGCTTAACACAACCAATGTGTCCACCGTAAAACCACTTCTTTTCTTCAGGGAGCCAAAGAAGCGCCTGTAAAACGGGCCTCCCAGCAAAATTTGAATAGGGGTCGCCAAAGCCAGCAGAAGGTAATCTGTGCTTTTAACATCAATCCCCGCAACATTATAAAACTCCAATATTTCTATTGTTACCAAAGGAATGGTTAACACAAGTCCAATCAGAATGAGAATTCGGTCCTTTCTGTCCTTTTTCTTCTCCTTTCTCTCCCTTTCTTTTTCCTGCTCCTCCAAAACTGATTGCTCTGCTTTTGAATTTGTTGGTTGGGTAGGTAAAGTTTTTAAAAACGTCAAATCAGGTCCACTGCAGCATCCACAGCCATCTTCTTCCTTTATTTCGTTTAGGCATTCTTTCTTATTTCCCATACCATCTTTTTCATTGTTGCCAAAGTTGCTGTCTGGTGAAAGGCTAATTTTCTTCATTTTGGTTTTTTCCCCTTACATTTTCATCATTATAGTTTACGCAAAGATACAGTCCACTCACAATTTCAGATAAAACCGCATCGCTTTCCTCAAGCAGTTTTAACACTTTTTCATTGTTAAGTTTGTAATAGATGTTTTTTCCCTCTCTCCTGTTCTTGACTAACCCACAATCAAGTAGACATGCCAAATGATTTGACACATTTGACTGGTTATGTGTGGTTTCCTTTACAATTTCGCTAGTGTTCTTTTCACCATTCCTTAATGTCTCCAAAATGGAAAGTCGCGTGCTGTCTGCCAAACCCCTGAATAGCTTTGCCTTTAATGACAGTTTTTGAATGTTTATTGATACATTATTAGTCACTGATATATTAATATATTAATGTATGTTATAAAAACTTTTTAATCTGTTGCCTTTGAGTCACAAAGAAAGTAAAAAGATTAAAATCAATAGGACTAGAGAATAATGTTATTAGTTATACCTTATCCTTTAATTAAATTACAAATGTAAACCCCTGGTATTTAATATGAGTTAGTTTACTTCTTTCATAATAGTGAAATAGATGGGCAAGAAAAACAGGGCAATAAAGAACAAAAAAGTAGATAGCAGGACAAAAAGTTCAAGGAGAAATTTGATTATTGCAACTACGGTGATATTGGCGATAGGTGTGGTTGGAGTAGGTGTCTATATGACAACAGCCTCATCAAACAAAGAGGTAATTGGAACAGGTCAAGAAAACGGCAACCAAAACGTCACAGGAAAATGGATGGATATCCACGGAGTCGGAGTGTTCACCACAGGAAAAGACAACTCACTATACCTTGCAACACACAATGGTTTGTTTAAAAAAGATAACGGCAATTCATCTGGCTGGGTGAAGGTTGGAAATGACAAGTCTGACTTGATGGGATTTACAATTAACCCAAGCAAAGAGGGAACAATGTATTCAAGTGGCCATCCTCAAACAGGTGGAAACCTAGGATTTAGAGTAAGCACAGATTATGGCACGACATGGCAAAAAGTGTCTGATGTTACAAACCCTCCAATTGACTTTCATGCGATGACAATGGGAAACAATCCTGAAACAATTTACGGCTCTTCCGGCATGGGGGATATCATTTACAAAACTCAAAACGAAGGCAAAACATGGACTGGTGTAAGCCCCCCTAATAGAGAGAATATAATAATGCTAGAAGCAAACCAGACCGACTCTAAAATTCTATACACTTCTACAGCAAGTGGGTTATTCTCAAGTATGGACCAGGGGAACAGTTGGCAAAAAACAAACACAGGATTGGTTGGAGACGGTGCAGTTGTGACTGGACTTGGAACATCATCTGATAATGGTAAAATTGCATACGCTTTTGTGATACCAAGTCAGGGTGAAGATGGCTATATAATAAAGTCTGTTGATGGCGCAAAAACATGGACAAAGACTGATGGGCAAATTAATGGGGCCAAATATTTGGGAAAATTTGCATTCGGTAAAAATGGTGAGGTTTATGCCACAGTAAACCAGGATACACCCGACGGGACAGCTTCAAGTGTGTATAGCACTACTGATGAGGGCAAAACATGGCTGTTGGAGGGAACAAATAAACAACAAAAAACAAATACATAAAACAGAATTAATCATCCGTTTTTAGAGGATATTCCCTTTTTAGTTTTTTAAACAACTCATCTCCACAAATCCATGGAAAGTCGGGAATGCCAACAACCTTTATTTTGCCGTCAATTATGGTAGTTGGAACTGCTCTTACATCATATTCTTTCATCTTTAACTTGACATCAGAAGTCATATTATTTACATCGTAAATTGTTTGACTGCAACCTCCACATTTGCCTATCGAAATATCATCAGTAATATGCTTGCAAAGGGGACAGTTGGCGGAGAATATCTCAATCATATGATGCTGCTTTACCATATACAAATTATCTCAAAGAATGACTTAAACATCTTTATTTTATTTAAGGATAATAAAAGTTGTATTAAAGTGAAGAGATGCTAAATCCGTGACATAGTTCATTATAGCATATGCAAATTTATCGCGGAATTTTGAAATTCCTTAGTCATTTTTAAAGTTTTAAATCACGTTATCCTAACAAGTAAATAATTGTCGAGTGTTTGTCACAAAGAAGTATAATTAACTATCTATTTTTTCTATTATTACACTCCTTGGACCTTTTAAAAAATAAACTAAGATTTAATATCTAATGCAATGTTTTCCTTGTCTTTCAGAATTATGTTTTCATAATCTGATACCTGCTTACCATTAACAGTGGCTTTTACAGATTTGCCATTAAAGTCTACACCCCAAATTTTGAAAAACTCGTTTAATGTATAGTCTCTGTTAATTTGTGATTCTATATGGATTAATCCAAGATTGTCGTGCGTATGTAATGGTGCCATTACTGGCATGGGCCCTCCAGGCATTGGCATTCCTGGTGTCCCGTATTTATCAAAATTATGACCCTTCCATAATGAATTATCTATTCCTATTTGACTTGGTATGACAGCTGGTTTGTTATCTAGTATAATTGTCAAATTCGAATGAATATGCATCATATATGCATTGGGTTTTTCTTTGCCTGTTTCAATCATCGCCATTATACCGATTGTTACAACTATCGCAATACCGAGTATTGTAATTTGTAGGAAGCTGAGTCTAAAGACTTAACACCATTAAAGTCATAATACTCTAAAGAATTTTAACATTATTAAAAAAATAAGATTATGCATGATTGAGATGTCATACGATTAGTTTCGTATAAATCCGTGAATGCAAGTAGCTGGTTCAAATCCCAATCCAATCTTACCTTTAACCTATGAGTAGAAATAGACTCCCTGTTTTTATGATAATGGTTCGAGTCCCATACCTATAGAGCAGCTTTACGAAAAAGGGTTAAAGAAAAATTAGGGTGTTCTGTGCTTTGGTTTGTATCTGCCAAGGAGAAGTGAGTTTGTTACAACAGTTACCGAGCTTAAGGCCATTGCTACACCCGCAAGGATTGGAAGCCATCCAAACATACCAACCCCAAGAATAGGAACCAGTGCTCCGGCTGCTATTGGTATTAGGCCCGTGTTATAGGCAAACGCCCAAAACAGGTTTTGCTTTATCTTGGATACTGTTTTCTTTCCCAAATCAAGTGCGGTAACAACATCCCTTATGTCATCCTTTATCAGAATTATGCCCCCTGTTTCCTTTGCAACATCTGTCCCAGAGCCTATTGCTATCCCCAAGTCGGCTCTAGCTAGCGCAGGTGCGTCATTGATGCCATCACCAACCATTGCAACAAACCGGTTGCCTTTTCCTTCTTTTTCTTTTTCTGCCTTTAGGTTTGAAACTACTTTTTCTTTTTGGTTTGGTAGCACTTGGGCTATAACCCTATCAATGCCAAGTTTGGATGCCACTGCTTTTGCGGTCCTCTCGTTGTCTCCTGTAAGCATCAGCACATCTATTCCCTTGGATTTTAAGGCATTGATTGCCTCTTTGGCTGTTTCCTTTATTGTGTCGGATATGGCTATTATTCCTGACAGTCTGTCGTCTATTGCAACCAACACTGCAGTTTTGCCTTCGTTTTCTAATTCAGAAAGCTTTTCATCGATGCTTTCGGTGATTGGTATGTCATTGTTTTCCATCATCTTTCTGTTGCCAATCATGATTTTCTGATTTGAATATTTCGCCTTGAGTCCATAGCCTGACATTGCCTCAAAGGAATCTGGATTGGAAATTGAGAGGTTACCCTGTTTTGCTCTGTTTATAATGGCCTGTGCCAATGGATGTTCTGAGCCTGACTCTGCAATTGCTGCAAGTCGTAGTAGTTCCTTTTCCTCGACATCCTTTGTTAACGATACTATATCTGTCACCGATGGTTTTCCGACAGTTAGAGTTCCCGTTTTGTCAAAAACAATGGTATTGATTTTGTTTGCGACTTCGATATGCTCGCCTCCCTTATACAATATCCCGTTCTCAGCGCCCTTTCCGATACCCATCATCAATGCAGCGGGTGTTGCCAAACCTAAAGCACAGGGGCATGCGATTATCATAACCGAGACAAACGCCAAAATTGAATAGGTAAGCCCGGCGTTTCCTATAAAATACCATCCCAAAAACACGCCTATTGCAATTATGACAATGGCAGGTACAAAGTATTTTGCCACCTGGTCCACCATCTTTTCCAGTTTTGCCCTTCCGGTTTTTGCCTCCTCAACCAGTGTTACTATTTTGGATAATACAGTGTCCTGTCCTATCTTTGTTGCCTTTGCCTTGATAAGACCGTTTTTGTTTATGGTGGCACCTATTACCTCATCCCCCTTTGCCTTGTCAACGGGAATGCTTTCTCCGGTTATGGCCGATTCATCGACAGAAGTGTTTCCTTCGATGACTATGCCGTCGGTTGGTATCCTCTCACCAGGTCTTATTACCATGAGGTCGCTTTCCTGGACCTGCTCTAACGGAATTTCGATTTCCTCAAATTGTGTGGATAATAATTTTGTTTTTGTAGCTGTGTTTGAGCCAGAGACTACAAAACTCTCTGTGTTATGGCTATTTTCGTTGCTGCTGGTGCTATGGTTATTGTTTGGATTTGAATCTCTTATTCCTTCCCCTTCCTTTGCTGTTGGCCTGATTACTCTGGCATTTCGAGGCTTTAGGTCGAGCAACTTTCTCACAGCATCTGAGGCCTTTTCCTTTGTCTTTGTCTCAAGAAGCCTTCCAACAAGTATCAAGGTAATTATTATCGCAGCCGTCTCAAAATAAACCGCGGTAAATGGGAAATATCCCGGAGCAACAGTTACCACTGCGCTATACAGATAGGCAGCCGTTGTTCCTATGGCTATTAGCGTGTCCATGTTGGATGCTCTGGCTTTGACGCCATCCCAAAATCCCCTGTAAAAGCGCAAGCCAATCCAAAACTGTATGGGGGTTGCCAGAGCCAAAAGTATGTAATTGGTGTATTCCATCATCTCCATTGGAAGAAAATGCCCCAATTGTGGGACCATGTGGGGCAAACTTAGTAGTATTATGGGGATTGTGAGCGCTATGCTTATGGCAACATGCATTTTTAGTTTTCTTAACTCCTTCTCAGGCTCTAAAAACTCATTTAGGCATTGAGTGGAACAAAAATAATATGTGATTCCGTTTTTGTCATGGTGAATTGAGTTTTCGTTCTCTTCAACAAACATTCCGCAAATTGGGTCTTTTGCCATATCCTCTATATGGCTAAACCATATATAACAACCGGGCTTTACGTTTGTAAATTATAAAATGTAGGTATCAGGTATTGTCCTATATTATTCAAATCAAGTTTCGAAATTCATTTAATTTACATCATATTTTGAAAGGAAATGATAAATTAAAAGACACTATAGATAACATAACAAAAAGTTTCTGACATGTAATCAAAGTTATTAAATGAATATGTGGAAAAATTAACATATTTACTTTAAATGGATTAAGGAGATTAGTTTCATAATAACTTTGTAACAAATATATAATTTTGGTTAGATTCTATTTCATATTCATCATGGTTTAGGTAAAAAAACAAGATTTTAAAAAGATATTGAAAATATCTTTTTGTTTTCCTTTCTATCTTTTTGTTTTTATGTATTTCAAAGACACTATTGCAGCCAATGTGGAGATAAACGCAGCGCCTACGAAAGCCAAATGAAACCCGTTGTTTAACGCATCAAGACTTTTCATTCCTATGTTAACAAGGGCCTCAGTGTGCATTGTGGCGATAGAGACCATTATAGCCAGCCCAAGTGCCGAGCCAATTTGGTAGGTGGTGTTCACAAGCCCTGAGGCCACACCAACATCCTCTTTTTTTGCGTTTGCCACTGCTGCTGTTAACACGGGGATGTAGGAAAATGACATTCCCAAGGCGGATATAATTGATGCTGGCAAAACATATGCCAAAAAGATGCCGTTGTTGCTGTTGCTGGTATTGCTAGTGTTGGCGGGAGTCAAGCTAAACAGAAGTATCCCGACAGCCAACAGTGACAATCCGGCGACCAGGTTTAGCTTGGTTCCCAACCTACCCATCAGTTTTGGAGATGCCCATACCATCATCACCATTATAAGAACCGTCATGGGCAGCAGTGCAAGCCCGCTTTCAAGTGGTCCGTAGTGCAGTATTTGCTGCAGGTAGAGGTTGAGGAAAAACCACATAGACACCCATGCGGCCCCCAGCAAGGCCATGACAATGTTAGATGAGAGCAGGTTTGCCGTGGTCCTGAATATGTGAAGGGGTATAAGGGGGTCTTTGCTTCGCCTCTCTATTGCAACAAAGGCAACCAATGATATGATGGATGCAGACAAAAGGACAACGGTCTGCGCAGATAGCCACCCCACATCATTGGCGGTAACAATTGAATATACAAATATGGCCAATGAAACGGTTATGGACATTGCTCCAAGGTAGTCAATGTTTCCTTTTTTCTTTCTTATTCCCTTTGGAATCAGCTTTGGTGTCAGGGCTAGAACCGCTACTCCGATGGGGACATTAATCAGGAAAACCCACGGCCAATCAAGCCATGCTGTTATGACGCCCCCCAAAAACACACCGGCTGTGCCCCCAGCGGGCGCAGCTGCTCCCCAGATGCCCATTGCCCTGTTCATTTCTGACTTGTTGCCTGCAAACAGGCTCATGACTATAGACAGAGCGGAAGGCGCAATCAGGGCGGCCCCTACACCTTGGACTATCCTTGCAGCAATTAGGACATCAATTGTTGGGGCCATCCCTGCCAAAACTGATGCTGCGGTGAGTGTTATAAAACCAATGACAAAAATTTGCCTGTGTCCCAAAGTGTCAGACAGTCTGCCTCCAAGCAGCAACAAAGTGCCAAAGGCAATCACATATGCGTTGAAAATCCACTGCAAATCCATTTGGGTTATGCTAAAGTGCTCCTGGATTGTTGGCAGGGCTACTCCTATGATTGATGTGTTCAGAATAATCAGAAACTGTGCCAATGACAAAATTGACAGTGCCTTCCATCTGTGGGGATTTGAAACTGTCAGTGAGGATGGCGCGGATGTCATAGAGCAATCCTCCTTTTGTTCACAAGAGACGAATCGGGAAAATAACTATTTCTTCCGGTTTCTTTGAGTTTTTCTTTTGATGATAACATATACCATATCTATATAGAAAATACATAGATAAAATGGGGACTTTACAATTGTAAATTAGGCAGATGTTGAATCCAAATTCCTTTTGACAAAACAACGTCCAGATTTTACATCTGTAAAGGTTCATAGTTAAATATGTATTTATGCTAATAGGCATATGGCAAAAGACCCAGTTTGTAACATGAATGTGGATGAAAAAACCGCAAAATATACATCAGAGATTAACGGAGACAAAGTATATCTTTGCTCATCAGCATGCAAACAACAATTCGACCAAAATCCATCAAAATATGGACATTAGGACAAACCCAGCATAAACACCAACTCAATTAAATTTCTATTTCAGGTTGCCTTCATATTTTTTATTGATTCTTTCTTTCCTTGGGATTTTTTAACTCAATATTTTTTGCATGAAGTATGGCAAAACAACCGCTCAATATGTGCAAATATTGAATCTTTAGGTTTACCCGAAAAAGGTCCATGACAAAAGCCAACTCTATCTCAAAGTCACATATTTTTATTGCACACGCCTTTATTTTATTTAACTAAAATGGATGCAAGGTTAGACAAGATAGACTTTGACATCGTTAACTCTCTGATGGAGGATGGCAGAAAATCATTTAGGCAAATATCAAGGGAAATAGGCATAAGCACTCCCACCATAGAGATTCGTTTTACACGGCTAAAAGAATTGGGGATAATTAAAAATATCCAACCTGTTTTTGATTTTGAAAAATTCAAAGGTGTTACTTTTAGCATTATGTACATTAAAACAGAGCCTACAGAATCAGACAACATCATAAAAGAATTGGTGTCTTTTGCTGAAGTAACAAACCTGTATATGGCAACAGGCGAACATAATTTGATAGCAATGGTTATGCTGTACGACCAATCTCAATTGGAGGACATAAGGCAGAAAATGTCAGGCATAAAAGGCATCAAATCATTGTACTATCAGATCCTAAACAAAATTATGAAAAATGAACATATCAATCCAATACAAAAAGAAAGTGTAATGAGAATATTGTGTGAGATTTGTGGCGAACCTATCCACTCTTTCTCATACAAAATTAATGTAGATGATTTTGAGAAATATCTTTGCTGTAGTTCTTGTCTAACATTATACAAGCAAAAGCATAGCTTAGAATAGTAATGGAAAAAGATAATCAAGATTTTTTTTTACTTGAAATTCAGAAACAAGATTGGATTTCTTACATTTGTAAACTAATAATTTAGGTGACATTTCGCTTTGTCAAGAGTAATTAATATTATTGAAATAATTATATTTATTGATAAATTATATAATAAAAAGTTTAATTTAATTGAAAAATATGCATATAATATAATCTTACATTTGTAAATATTAACTGTTTTATAATTTAATGTGAATTATATATTTATTATGACTACTAACCAAATACTTCAAAATGAAAAATACCAAAGCTGTATAGATGCCTGCATGGCTTGTGCAGAAAGCTGTGAATTTTGTGCAACATCATGCCTTAGAGAAGATGACATTAAACCAATGGTAGGGTGCATTCAATTGGATAGGGATTGTGCCAATATCTGTTTTACCGCAGCTGCTTTCATGTCCAGAGACAGTGAATATGTTAAACAGGTTTGCAACACATGTGCTGAAATTTGTGAGGCATGCGCTAAAGAGTGCGAAAAACACCAGATGGACCATTGCCAAAAATGTGCAGAGGCCTGTCGAAGATGCGCACAAGAATGTAGGAGAATGGCACAATAAAAACTAAATAATAATTTTATAGGTAACTATCCCAAACAAAATTCATCTGAATTTTACAATAATATTAACATTTTTTCATTTTAAAATTTAATTGCCATATAACATTTTATTTAATAAATTGTATTTGAATTAGATTCTCCTGCTGCTTCTGCTTCTGTGGACTATCAATATTATTCGCTTTACTAAAATCAAAGATATGAAGCACTCCTTTGATAAAAACCCAATTAACAACCCTCAAATCTTGCTTTAACTTTGGGTGTAGTTATTCCTGTATCTATCGAGATTTGCCTAAATGATTTTCTCTCGTCGTTTAGCAGAGATTTTATAATCGCTACATCATTTTCATCCAGGTGTAAAGGTACTAGATTATTAATAGCCATTACAGCTAAATCATTCTTTACAAATGTAAAGCCTGATTGTTATATTTCTCTTTCTTTATACTAACGCTATGTTAAATCATTTAGAAACGGAAATTCATGCCAAACAAGAAAAATCAACCATTAACAAACACGGCAATCATTAAGATGACAAACAATTTCAAAAGTCACATCATCAACAAGAACAACAACAACGTAGTCAAAGCCTAAATTATAACGTAAATCTGCAATACAATCCACAAATTCCAGAAGCTGGGCATTCCACCATTATTACTGTGAATATAACAGAACAAAATACAGGGGACATCACAGAAGAGTTTGAAACCAGCCATGACGAACTTATGCACAACATAATTGTAGGGGAAGACCTTTCCTATTTTGCCCACATTCACCCTACACTTGAAACCTCCAGTAGTAACTTTACCATAAATCACACATTTCCTGAATCAGGTAAATATAAAATATGGATAGATTTCAAACCAAAGGACAGAAAACAAACCCTTGTTGCGTTTAGGCTCAATGTTACTGGGAAACCAATGCATAATTTAATCTCATTGGTAAATGAAAAGCAATATACAAAGAACATAGAGGGCAAACATCAAGTCAGCCTAACAATACCAAAAGAAATCAGAACCAATGAATATGTGAGTATCGCATTTAGCATATCAGATGTATTTGGAAATCCTATTACGGATTTAGAGCCCCTGATGGGTGCTGGAGGTCATAGTGTTATTGTTAGCAGAGATGTTAGCCAATTCTTACACGTTCATCCCAGTGAGGAAGTTCAATCTAATTGGAGCGGGGGTCCAACTGTGTCTTTTAAAACCAACTTTGCCAATCCCGGGCTATACAAAGTATGGGGACAGTTTCAGCACCAGGGAAGAATAATAATGGCCGACTTTATCTTGGAAGTTATCTAACTTTCTTTGTTTTAAAAAATATGCATATATGATAATGGTCTTTATTGTATTATATGATGGCCTAGACCCGTTAGCCTTTGACAGTGTTAGCGAGCCACTCTAACGAATTTGTAACCTGACTTTTCTAGTCTCTCTTTTATTTCCTCTTTATTTATCAAAGCAGAATCATATTCAACTACCACGCTATCTGTCATATAGTCCACACCGATTTTTTTTATCGCATCTTCATCTTTTAACTGCTTTTCTACTATGGGTTTGCAGGTAAAACAATACATCCCAACCACCTTGAAGAATGCTCTTTCGATCTGAGTCAATTTATTAAATAAAAGTAAAGTATTATTTTAATTCAATACTCATTGAATATGATATTTACATTTGTAAAGTCCACTAATTATCTATGTGTTTATTGTTATTATGGATGATGAACAAAAATCAAAAAGAACAAGAATGTGCAATGGTAAATGAAGTGACTGGGGACATAAAAAGAAAAGAATCCAATTCTTGCTGCTGTGGATAGTACTATTAATACAAAAACATTCTGTATAAACACCAGTTTTCAACTTTTTTTATTCCACCCAAAATAAAAATCCATTTTCAACACTCAATGACTTTCATTTGTGAAATACATCTTAGTTATAAGTAAAATTGTAGAGTCTGGTAGTGAAGGTAATTAAGGCCATTATTTAAAGAAGTTGGCAACTAGGAGTCATAATCTTGTTCCTGACAATAATAATTTAAAATGATTCAAAATAGAAGCATAGCTTAAAAGACAAATGTCCAAATGCCGTTATTTATTGAATATTGCTTAATAATTAGACTATAGGATAATTGAAAATTAAAAAACATGCTTTCATATAAACCCCTGAATGCTAGTAGCGGGTTCAAATCCTAACCCCGGCCCCTCAGACGAGGGTTCCACCGGCTCTGTTCACTTAAGAAATAGATTTTCTGAATTGCGGCCTGCAACAATAATATTTTGATATGAAAACAAATTAATTTTGTGGATTTAAGATTGATTTGGTTTGAAAATGAATCTATATACCACA
>JACDHC010000144.1 GCA_013821245.1 Candidatus Nitrosopumilus sp. | reverse complement strand
AACTCAGTTTAAGCTCGCCTCCAAACAACCCCACTAGTACTACCCTTGCCCTTCTTCTAAGAAATTGCATATCTGCTTCTACTGTTTTTGATGCGTTCACAAAGTCAATTACCGCATCAGCTCCTAAATTGTTAGTCAACTCCATAACAGCTTTTACGGGATCTTCGTTTCTGGAATTGACCACATCATCAACACCACCATCTTGTTTTGCAGCCTTCAATTTATTGTCATCCAAATCCATCGCAATTATTCTGGCGCCAGTAACTGCTTTTGCTAGTTGCATAGCCATCAACCCCAATCCTCCTGCACCAACAATGACAACGTTGTTATCTGGTTTTAAGTTCGCATTTTTTACTGCACCATATGCTGTGAGGGCAGAACATGACAATGTGGCGGCTGCATCCATATCCAAGTCATCTCCTATTTTCACAAGATACTTGTAGCTTGGCACAAGGATATACTCTGAATAACCGCCGTCTACATAGACTCCCAATGATCTAGGTTTATCACACAAATTTTCCTCACCAATTCTACAAGAGGGGCACAATCCCTCCCCTATCCAAGGATACACAAGAACTTTTTCACTCTGTTTAAATCCCTCTGCCTGCTCACCCAGGGTTTCTATTGTGCCTGCTATTTCATGGCCTGGGGTTAATGGGTATTTTACTCCCCGATCGGTGGTTTTCAGTATCTGTCCCCCTATGCCCTCATATCCTCCATCCCATAGGTGAATATCACTATGGCAAACCCCTGATGAATGGACTTTAACAAGAACCTGAGAGCCCTTGGGTTTTGGAGTTTCACTTTGCTGTATTTCCAAAGATTCCTTTGGTTTGATAATTCTTGCAGATTTCATGTCCATATTAAATAGTGTTGCATATAAAAAAGGTGATGTAACATAATGATTACTGCAATGAAAATGGGCCATTTCTGTATTGTCGCATTTCTTGGCAGCAGCAATAAATTGCGGACTTGATTATCTTCTTTATGCCATATATCATGATGATGCATTTTTTTCATGCATTTAAATTGTCAATATGAGGTTTGTTTTGTTGCACTGTATCCTATTTTTAGGTGCAAAGGTTAATGATTGGAATTGCCAATTTAACTTTAAAAACTATTGTTATCTCTGGGTTAAAATGGTTTTTAAAACCGTTTAAAGGTAAAGCTTATATACTATATTACAATATTTTATAGTATGTCAAAAAAAACTGATAGTCAAGCAAATACTGCCTCAAGCAATGCCGATTTTACCTACGATAACTCAAATAACCAAGTCAACAAATCACTTGACCAAACCAAGGAAAACATCAACAGGTCAATAGACGAGTCACTAAACCAAATACCACGTTACAACAACATTGTTAGCAGTTACCAAGAGCAATCACTGCAAACAGCCAAAGAGATTTCAGAGGAGTACATTGAATCCCAAAAAGCAGTGACTAACTCCCTCCAATCAGCATGGAGACAATATGCCGGGAGTGTCAGCGGTCTTGTTACAGGCTTTGCGTCCCCAGACTCCATGACAAAAGCATACACCAAATTTGTGGGCAGCTTTGCAGACAATGCAGTATCAGCAATAAGGCTGACAAATTGCTTTGTGTTCTCTAACATCGACTCAATGAAATCAACGTTCCAACAGGCAAAAGACAATTCAAAAAACATGTCAAATTTGACTGTTAACACGGCAAAAACCTTTGAACAATCCTCAAGGGAGTTAGCGGCAACAATTGAGGAATCTGTTTCAAACTATAACAGCCAGAACAACAACAACAATGATGATGATTCTGATATCGTTCACATCACAACAAACACAAACACAATAACAGCGACAAAACAGTAAAAGAAAAAATGGATTTAACATTGTTATTCATGACGCAAGCAAATGAAAAACAATTTTAAAAATGCAATTTTTTATTTGAAATCTGTAAAATAATAATATACTAGATATCAAATTGCCAATAAGAAAACCAGATTTTTTAAAACCTTGCATTAGCATCACTTTTAAAATCAATCAAGATATACTTTGGGTTACCAAAACAATTGTTGTTGTTGCTGTTGTTTTTTTGTATGCCAATCAGATATCCCTTCTGTACTACGTCGTGGTTGTTCGGGGTTTGTGATGGTGTATAATCTAATGGTTGTTACAATCGATTAATCCAATCAAAAAAAGTGAATTTTTATGAGTGGTCGTTCTCAAACAAGAAATTTTGTACAGGTGCCCAAACCCAATACACACGCTTGGCTGTTTCGTCAGATGAAACGAGGCAATCACAAACCATAACTAATAAAATCATCATTGGATTTGAACAATGCATGTAAAAAGGAATTACCAAATAGTAATGGTGGTTATTTTATTTGCACCATCCATTTATCCTTTGTTGCTGTTTTTTTTATTTTGTATGGACTGATTTGCCTTGTCTTCGCCTTCCTTGATTGACTCCTTAATTGTTTTGGGCGAAAAATCTGCATTTTCGTATATATGGGGAAATTGCTCATCTCGCGTTATATAGTAAATTTCTTTTATTTCTGCGCCGTGCTCTTGTTTGTATTTCTTATACTTTCGACGTATTCTTTTAACCTGTTTTTCATCCATTTGTAGCTTGTCAACATTATTGTCTACTATTTGGTAAAGTTCTTCGATATACTCTAAATATCTGGTGATTACTTTTGACATTGTTATGTTGTTTTCGGTTTTATCTGAGAATATGATGTCTCTGGCCCTATGGTGAACTTCTGGTAAACTCTTTGGAAGGCTATCTATGTTTTTTGGATAGTTCTCTACTATGTATATTCTTTTATCCTTTATTGGCGATGCATCCAAAACTTCCCTCAATGGTGTGTTGCTAAGTAGACCGCCATCCCACGCATAAACGCCCTCTTCTACTTTTATCCAGGGAAAGCTGTACAATGGATAAGCGGAAGTTGCAAGTATGTGCCTAGTGTCTATTTGTTGCTTAAAACTATCAAAGGTCAAAGATTGCGCATTTAAAACATTTACAGCAGTTAGGATTAAACGGGTGTTTTGGTTTCCGCCTGGTTTTAATTTGCTGTAATCAATATATTTTTCTAAAGTTTTTACTAATGGTGAATGGTCATACATGTAGGTCCATTTTTGGGGTGTAAAGTATTCTGGGTCCTTTAAAGCAAATTCGGTTGACCATCTTGGTTTAAACATTTTTTCATTTCCAAAAATTGCAGAGCTGTAAAATGATTTAATTTGCTTTATTTTTATGTCCTGCTCATTTCTTGCATTGAAATAACTTTCTGTTGCCTCTGGTTTGGGCGATCTATAGGGAAAAAGATAACCAGGTAGTTGTTGACCCATGAATTTGGACCAATAAGAGTATATGGGGGATCTGTCAAAATCAATGAAACTTTCAGATAACTCCAGCCAAAAGTTCTCTAAAAGTTCTTGTGTGTGCTCTTGATTTTTGCTTCCGGCTATGATTGCAGCATTTATGCCCCCAATAGATGTCCCTGCAACAATGTCCAAGGGTATGTTGTTTCTTACAACCGCCTTGTAGACTCCACATCCAAAAGCGCCCAAGGAGCCACCACCTTGAAGTATTAATACATTTTCAATTACACTGTCGTTATTCTGTCTCATGTACGCATTTTATAAACTAACTTGAATCTTATAAACACGCAAATCACATACCTGCGGCATTCACTTTTTAGGTCCGGGTGGTGTCATAGTGGGGAAATGGTTATTCCGGACTGTGTGTGTATAGCGGGAGGTGTTCAGATAATGCTAATAACTGGTGGATGCATATGCACATGGCAATGAGCATTGTGGGGGATTTGATTATGGATGCTAGTGCAAGTTTGAGAAAAAACGAGCGTTAATGATTTGTCAATAATGAAATAGGGTGTCGTCACAACCAGTCCTAAAAACGAAACAACATAATGCATTACTGTCTGTTGTTTTGCATTGTATTTGATGTATTTGTGACAAGTATCCACATTCACCACCACCACCATCACCACCCAATGTACAATATGTTTTTTGTATTTGTCTTGATTACATCACTTGAATAGAGCCATATGATGGTGTATTCAAATATTTATCATGATCTTATTCACTGATGCATCATGTATCCCTATAGTTGAAAATAAATCTAAATATTGTGTCATGTGTATTTGTATTTAAGATGTATTTCAAATCAGTAATTGTTGTTAGTGTAGTTACAGTATTTTCTTTATTGCTAGGAGTATCAGTAATCCTTGCAGAACAACAACCGTCCAACGCGCAATCAAGTACACTAAAAACCTATAATGATGTGCAGGGAAGGTTTGTTGTTCAGTATCCTTCGGCTTGGGAAATAGCTCCAAAAAACTCGACATTTCCGTATTATGGGGCTGCTACGGCGATTGTATTCAAACCAACAGATGAAACAGCTAGCCCTTTGGAAAACACTCTGTTTAGCATTACGCCTATGGATAGGGCAAAATCACTAGACCGTACAACTTTAACGGTAACACCTGATAGTTTGGATAAAACAGTTGCGGATCAGATTGCATTATTGCAAGATCCTTCCTCGATGTACGGAAGTTTAAATGTTGAAATACTCAAAAACAATGCAACAACTGTTAACAGTCTACCTGCGAAAGAGTTGACGTATGTTATTCATGGGATTGGATCATTTGAGATGCAAACCTATGTGATTAAAAATGGTGAACTATACCAACTGATATTTCAAACGCCAGAGTCAAAAGTTCCGTATACATTACCGGCAGCCCAATTAATGATTAAAACATTGAAATTCCTATCCTGATTTTTATTTAGATCTTAACGTGTACTCAACTTAATTTCCATACTTGTTTTTCTTTCCATGATGTTGTGCCTATAAATCCTGATTCGCTTGCAACAGCTATGGATCCTCTGATTCCCTCTAGATACCGCAGTCCATCAACCATATCTTTCTGAATTCTTTGCAATGGTGCATGTTTTCTTTTGTGGCCTCTGTAACACCTTGTTTTTTTTTACCGCGAGTTGTTGATTTGACATAAGATGATTATCCATGTATGTTGTAGATTCCATAAACAAGGAGGGTTCATTTTTGCCTACAAAAGCATTCATTTATCTCTGGGATTCTGTTGAAGTCTTTGCTTAATGAGATACTTAATTCTTTGAACCGCATAAAATCTTGGCCTTTTTGCCTCCAGCAAAATTACCTGTATCTTTGGTCAAAATAACATTATGGACTACTAAATTACATTATAGGGAGATCATGGTTTCTAAAATGTCAACCTAAATCTTTTGTATTATGTCGTAATGTGCAATTCTAAATGCCTGTATAACGGGTGTGCAAATTCCTTCAGGTGTGATAGTTTGCATCAAATTTATTTATGCATGTCGTCAATAACTGGTCAACAAAGTTACTTTAATCTTGATGAGATTCTGTGCTGTTTTCTGACAGGTTTTTAATGGGCAATCTAAAGGAAAAGGTTGCACCTGTCATACCGCGATTATTCTCGGCCCATATCTTTCCCATATGCGCATCAACC
>JACDHC010000143.1 GCA_013821245.1 Candidatus Nitrosopumilus sp. | reverse complement strand
GAACAAATAACAACATCACAAAATTTGTTAGCTTTGGAATAATCCTCTTGGGGAATAATTCCCACAGTTAATCCACCGTTATCTTTTGCGCCTCTGCATGCATACTCCATCACCCCGCCAAGTCCACCACAAATTAGTGTGGCATGTTTTTTGGCGATCTCTTTACCTACATTATAGGCAATATCCAACGTTTTTGAAGGTAAAGAGTCATCATAATTATAACCTATGACGCCAATCTGAATTTTTTTCAATTTATAATTATTATGCTGGTTATAATTAAATTATAGGATTAGCACGTCATTATTTTTTTATGCATAATGAATTTAATTCGCAATTAATATAGAAATGTATTTATTTCCATCATTGAGTTTTTTAGTTATGAGCAAGAAGGCAAAGAAAAATGCACCTTTACCGGCCTCTAGTGCAGGATTGTTAAGGTTTTTTGAAGATGAAACAAAAGGAATAAAGGTAAAGCCAGAAATCATTTTAGTGATATCAGGAGTACTGATTGCAATTTCAATAGCAATAAAGGTTCTAATTCCGGTATAATTTTTCTTTTTTGACTTTTAATGAGCAATTTCGATTCAGACAGCATTTCTAGCCTTCATAAAAGATGGCTGTTTACAAACATTAACCCATCTTCCGAGAAATTTTCATATCTAATTTCAGTTGTAAGTTTACTAACTAACATAATATTAATTAATTTTATAATAAACCAAAACGACATTACTGAATTTGTTTTAGCATCTCCGGTTATTGTAGGTGTTTTTACTGTGACATTATTGTCAGACTTTCTATCCCTAAAAGGAACTCCTCTCAATAGGATGTCAAAAGTTTTACATGTTGCTGCTTTTGCCAATTTGCTATGGACATTAACGGTGATATTTAGCTACGTATCTGAATTTATAATATATACAAATCATCCGGCAATAAATTCAATTATGCAAGGAATGTTCATGGCAATTGGATTACGAATAGGCATTTTCACTTCTGTTTTTGGTGCATCATTGAAAAGAGCAATACCAATATCGTTTATACAACCATTAATCATATTTATCTTAATTTCTTTTTTCTATTTTAATCATATTTTCTTTACGAATCTATCAGTTTATTTATTTGGAGCAGTAATTTTAACAATAGGAATTATTTGGGCAATAGTTATCGACAGGATAGGAAGACCTAATTTTTCAAGTGCTTTTAAGATCCTGCAGGCATTTCTAAAAGCCTGGACTGAAAATAAATCTGATGAAATGGAAAGAATAGCTGAAGAAAAAGCAAATTCTAAATCGGTTAAAACCTTTTTAATAAAACTAAAATCCAAAAAAAACGTCATGATAGTTCTTCCAGAGCTGCATCCAGGTCCCTTCAATCCTATAGGGGGAAGCAACCTTCCTTATGATATCTTTAATTTTTACAACAAATCCGCCATGGTCATGCACAGTATTTCAGATCATTCACTTAACATTCCTTCCCAAAATGAAGTAAAAAAATATTTGAATTCATTAAACCATTTAGAATATTTGGAATCTGGAGACAAATGCACAATACCAGTTTCATATTCAATAGGCGATTGCAATTGTACCGGATTTGCGTTAGGTAAAAATGCCATCATTTTATTATCAAAATCTCCATCAGGAATGGAGGATATTCCACCCGACGTTAAATCACTCCTTGAACAGTATTCAAAAGAATTGGGTTTTGAACAAACTCTAATAATCGATTCCCATAACTCCATGGGAGAAAAAATTGAAAAACGGGATATTAACAATTTTATCAGCATGGGAAAAAAATGTCTAGAAAAAATAACAGAGTCAGAACAATTCCCATTTAAAATAGGATATTCAAACAGTTTTCAAATAGAAAATCAAATGATAAAGTCACCCGATTTAGGGGATGGCCAATTTGGAACCCTAACCATTTCAATTAAAAATAAAGAATACGTATTATGTTGGTGCGATTCTAACAATATGAAAAATGGGATAAGGGAAAAAATAATTGCAAAGCTAAAATCAGAGGGATACAATGTTATAGAAGTTTGCACATCAGATACCCATTCAACATCAGGCAAAAGAAATACAAAGGGGTATTATACTTTAGGTGACATCACCAATGAAACGAAAATAATAAATATTTTTCTGCAATTAGTTAAACTATCCAGAGAATCAGTCAGTGACTCTACTTTCGAAATCCATAAATCAGAAAGTGAGGTAATGGTTATGGGAAATGATCAGTTTGATGATTATTCCTACGCTTTAGAAAAATCGTTTAAAGTTACTAAAATTTTCCTTTCAGTGACCTTTATTATTTATATTGCGATGCTACTTGTTACCTGAAAACCAGCATATTATTTTATCAAACAAGGTTATAGTGGATGGAGAGAGATTTGAACTCTCGATCACCTGTGTGTGAGACAGGTATCTTAACCACTAGACTACCCATCCAGATTTGCAGATTTTTTAAGCCTTTGTTGTTTTATATTAATTTTCATATTATAAACTTTCATATCATATCAATTAACGATTGGACCAAACCTAATTAAAAAAAAAGGAAAGTTTAGGTTCCTTCACCATATTCATGTAGGTATCTATTTTGATATTGGGTCAAGCTATCTATATTTATGCCCATAGATTCCAGTTTTAATTGAGCAATATTAAGATCTTGTTCTCTAGAAATATCATATATCTTATTTTCAAAAGAATCCCTGTTTGCTGCTAGTCGCAAAACTGAAAGAAATTGATTGGCAAAACTCATGTCCATTACTTCAGAAGGATGGCCCTCTGCGGCAACCAAATTAACTAGTCTTCCCTCTCCTATCAAATTGATTTTGTTTCCATTGTTCATGATAAATTGTTCCACATTTTCATTCATATTATGAACCGAAGTGGATAATTTTTTTAGATCATCAATTGACATTTCAACATTAAAATGACCTGCATTTGATAGAATGGCACCATCCTTCATTTTCTCCATATGAATACCTGTAATGACATCCTTGCATCCAGTAGATGTAATGAATATGTCTCCCAACGCAGATGCTTCCAACATCGGTTTTACCATAAATCCATCCATTTTTGCTTTCAATGCGTTAATTGGATCTACCTCTGTTATTACAACAGATGCACCATGACCTTTGGCCCTGCTTGCAATCCCTTTTCCGACATGCCCATACCCAGCGACAACTACTGTTTTTCCAGCAATGAGAATATTTGTTGCACGCAAAATTCCATCTATAGCAGACTGTCCAGTTCCATATACATTATCAAAATCGTGTTTAGTTTCTGCGTCATTTACTGCAATTATAGGATATTGTAGCTTATTGGTGTTTTCAAGTGCCCTCAAACGCATAACACCCGTTGTTGTTTCCTCGGTGCCTCCAATAATATTAGACCCATAATCATTCAGTGTTTTATGAAATTCGATTGTCAAGTCCGCACCATCGTCGATTGTTATATGGGGTTTAAACTTCAACACAGAGTAAATGTCATCATAGTACTCTTTACTAGTAACTCCTCTACTTGCAAAAATAGAAAATCCCTCATCCACTACGAGAGAGGCGGCAATGTCATCACTTGTACTCAATGGGTTACATCCTGACCAAGCTATTTCTGCACCGGCTGCATGCAGTGTTTTAATTAAAACAGCTGTTTCCTTTGTCACATGTAAACACCCACCAATAATAAGATTTTTTAGTGGCTTGGAATCCTGGTATTTTTTTTGTAATGAAAGCAATACAGGCATGTGGGATTCAGCCCATTCGATTTTTTTCTTACCATAAGAAGACAATGATCTGTCTTTGATTCGATACTCCATAAGTAAAAAAATATAGAGTCCATATATTACTCTAACATATCTGAAGCTCAAAAAAGAATTTTTTGCAAGAGATACTCACACAGTAGCTTATGAACTTGTTGGAAAAAGACTGGTTAGGTATACAGATTTTCTTGGAAAATACTATAAATTAAGCGGAATAATAGTGGAAACGGAAGCTTATGGTTATTCTGATGATCCAGCAAGTCATGCCTTTAAAAATATAACTAACCGTAACAAAGCAATGTTTGGTGACATAGGTAAAATATATGTTTATTTTATCTATGGGAACCATTATTGTTTTAACATTGTATCTAAAAATAATGAAAGTAAAGCTGGAGCTGTTTTAATAAGATCTATTCAGCCATTGGAAGGTATCAATTTAATGAGAATATTTAGAAAAACTGACAATATCACAGATTTAACTTCAGGTCCAGGAAAGCTAACTCAGGCTTTCAATATAAAGAAGAAGCACAATGAATTAGATATTACAGACGATAAAAACGATTTTTTGTATTTGGAGGATAATCAAGATGAAAGGAGACTCAACAGATTTAAAGTAATTGGGACAAAAAGGATAGGCATTTCCAGTGCATTAGAAAAGAAATGGAGATTCATCATGCTCAATGCAATGAAAAGTAAAATAAACGAAATGGAGGAGGATAATTATTATCCCAATCCATTTCTATCCAAAAGAAGCTAATTTTAAATCACAAAATAGATAAAAACCTTAAACAAGTTTAGATAAGTATTACAAATAAATTGCATTAATAAATGCCACTTAGAGATTACCTTGTACCCGAAGAGCAAATTAAATTTATTTGTAAAAGAGATATTGAATATGCCAACAAAAAATATTTCTTAGCTATTACAAATAAAAGGATATTACTGTATAAGGAAAGAGGGATATTAAACAAATCTGAGGACATTGTATGTGAAAAGTTAGAACGTCTAGGAGGATTGGAATACAAAGAAAAGAGAGGATTACTATTCAGTCTAGCTAAAATTTCTATTACTGGTGGGATAAAAATAGACATCAAAGGACCATCAGAAGAAGTAAAAAGCATGTTTCAAGTTCTAGAGGGACTTATTAATTTAAAATAAATAATAATATTTGGAATGCATTAAACATTAAGTATACTTTATTGGATGTGCGTAGAAAAATAATACTTCTAAAACCATAATTGGAATAAATAGATGTTTAACTTTCGTCTAAAAAAATTAAAAATAAAATAGTAAGATATAAAACCCATAGACTGCGACAATATGAAAATAGATTACTTAATAGATCAAGCCAAACTTTTAACAATTAGTAGAAATAATTTATATATTAATACAGAAGACTACAGATTTCGGCGAAAGGTTTTCGCAAAATATAATAACGATTCACTAATCTTTTCATGTTTCGTTTTTCTTTTCCTTTTATACCATAAAGGAAATTCAATATTTTTATATTAGGATGATATCCATTTCTATTTTTTTTCTGTCTGCTTCTAAGATGATTTTTTAAATGATCTTTTATCTCTGAAAGAATAATTTTTTTTACAAAGAGGACAATGAATCCAGTTTTTGCCTCTCAAATTAACTGAAGTTACATCACGATATGTGCCTTTTGAAGGAAAGTCCTAATCATTAAAATCATTTTCCTGATTATCCCTTCCAGACATTTATAAGTTATATATATTAACATTCAATATATTCATAGGGCTC